>CAZUGB010000079.1:0-6845 GCA_964619925.1 uncultured Candidatus Cloacimonadota bacterium | reverse complement strand
ACTCGCCTCTTGTGGTGTCATCTCATGAGTTAGAGGACAAGGATAAGAGAAAAGAATCGAAAAAATTGAAAATACAACTAACAGAAATAAAATAATTTTTTTCATAACTACCTCACTTTTTTTGCCAATTCAGATGCAATTTAAGTTCCTACAAATCAAATATTTTTTGCAATTTCACATGCTACGGAAACATTATTTTTTACAAGCTCGATGTTAGTCTTTAATGAATCTCCCTGAGTTAGTTCAACTATTTTTGCCAAAAGGAAAGGTGTAATTTTTTTTCCTTTTATTCCAATTGATTTTGCTTCTTTTAATGCTCTATTAATAATTTTTTCCATTTTTTGTTTTTTTATCTCAAATTTTTTCGGAACAGGGTTGGCAACTATTATACCTGTTTTCAACCCTATTTTTTTATTTGTGGTGTAAATATCCGCAATTTCTTCGAGTGAATTTATTTTTTCGATTTTAATACCCGATTCCGACGAATAAAAAGCGGGAAAATCATCTGTTTTGTATCCGAACAATGGAACGCCGAGTGTTTCAAGATATTCCACTGTGTTTTTTAAATCCAAAATCGCCTTTGCTCCTGCGGTAACCACAATTATAGGTATATTTGCAAAAGCCGTCATATCCGCGGAAATATCCAATGTTTCGCCCAAATCTCTATGAACTCCCCCAATTCCTCCGGTAGCAAAAACATGGATACCAGCCAGATGAGCTATATACATTGTGGCGGCTACCGTGGTAGCTCCGATTTGTTTTTTTACCATTACTTTTGAAATATCTCTTAATGAAACTTTTTCCACATTTTTACTTTTTGCTAAAATTTCCAGGTCTTTTTCCGATAATCCCACTTTTAATTTGCCATTCATTATTGCAATTGTAGCCGGTATTACATCATTTTCCAAAGCAATTTTTTCCAGCATCTTAGCAACTTCCAAATTTTGAGGGTATGGCATACCGTGAGATATTATTGTCGATTCCAGAGCAATTACCGGTTTTTTACTTTCAAAGGCATAAATAACCTGTTCGGACAATTCTAAAAAATCTTTCATTTTTTACCCAATATCTCCACTTTTAATTTTTTGAAACCGTATTTTATCAATCCGATTTTTTTTGCCGCGGCATAAGAAATATCCAAGTCTCTACCTTCCACAAAAGGTCCGCGATCATTCACCCTAACTATTACCGATTTATTGTTTTCGGGATTGGTAACTTTTAACTTGGTTCCAAAAGGTAGTTTTTTATGAGCGCATGTAAAATCGAACATATTATAAATTTCACCGTTTGCGGTTTTTCTACCGTTAAATTTTGTGGAATAATAAGACGTAACCATCCACACGGTTTTTCCGCTCTTTAATGATTCTTTTGATTCTGTTGTAAATCGTTTGTACCTTTTCTTTTTATAACCCTGTGTAACAAATCTGGAAGTTGTACATCCGAATAATAAAAAAACCGACGATATGATAATAAATATTTTTTTCATACAAAAAAAGACTCCTTTTATTACAAAGGAGTCATAGGATTTATTAGAATTTTAAGAATTTTAAACGTTCTTTTGCTGTTTGTGTGTAGAATGTATCTTTGCCGTTACCCTTTTGGATAACTTTATTAAGCCAAACTTTGGCGTTTTTCCAATCTTTTCTCATCCAATAAGCTTGAGCGATTTGATATCTGAAACCCTGCAAGTAAGAGCTGTTCGGGAATTTTTTTTCATATTGATAAAAAGTATCCAAAACCTGATTGATATATTTTTTGAAGTTTCTTTTCAAACCGTATTTTTCTCCGTATTTTCCGGGTTCTTTCCAACCCATTAGAGTAAATAATTTTCTTCTGTATGCAATTTCAGCCGCTTTCGATTTTGGAAATTCTTTAATTATTTTATCATACCAATAATTTGCCATTTCCACACTTGGCAACCATGATGAATCGATGTCGAACCTATTTTTGGCATTAGACCAAAAATCACCGTTTTGCAAGTATGATTTTGCTATTACCGAAATTACGGAAGTATCGGAAGATTGAGTGATTACATCTCGCAATTGTGATAATTTTTGAGCAATTTCAAGAGTTTGTTTTGAATTCGGAAATTTTCTTATAAGTATTTCCCAATCATCCAACGCAACCGAATAATTACCCTGTTCAAACGAAATTTGTCCCAAAAGGTACAATGCTTGGGCTTTATCTTCTTTTGAAGAAGAAGGATTGTGATAAATATCCAAAAATCTTTCTTTTGCTTTTTCGGAAAAATTGTGTCGTAAAAAGTCGTTTGCAATTTCCAAAGCGCTTAATTTTTTTGTTTTTCCACTGGCAATCGATTGTTTTAATTCCGGAAGTTCTTTCATTAATTTTGCGGCTTGTTCACTTTCGGGAAAATCATTAATTAATTCATCCCAATCTTTTAAGGCAATTTCATAATCTCCCTTTTCGAAGAACAATTTACCTAATAAATACAACGCCTCGGATTTAATTTTTTTGGGTGATTTCGGATTGTTATACGCCAAAATCAAATAATTTTCGGCTTCATCGTTTTTTTCATGTAATAAAAAAGTCTTTGCCATTCCCATTTGATATTTATAATCGTCTATCGCTTGTGAAAACAAACTTACCGATGTTATTAAGAAAATCAACAACAAAAATTTCTTCATTCGCTCGCCTCCGAATAATTTATTTCCAATTTCCAAATTTCCCTCCGTAACATCCCAAATCATTTCTACTACCGTCCCTATCGTTATATTTTTTTATAGGATTACCTTTATCAAAACCGAAAGATGTTTTATTAAGATGATAATCCTTGTTTTTATAATCAACAAATATCGGTTCTTTATCATACAAATATCTTCCGTGATAATTTCCTTTTATCATTGAATAGGAAATTGTATAATCCGAGGTATAATCACAAAAAATATCCTCTTTATTATTCCAAAAAATACAGTTCTCAATTTTCGGATTGGACATGGACGAATTATATAATGCTCCACCTTTGGATGCTTTGTTATCCACAAATGTAACATTTTGAAAAGTAGGTTTTGAATGATAAATCAAAAAAGCTCCACCCATATCTTTTGCCTTGTTATTATCTATCAAACAACTCACAAATTTCGGATCGGCAAAGGTAAGATAACCGCCGGCTCCCTTGAAAGCCAAGTTATTTGATATTTTCACATTCACTATCATGGGATTGGAAGTATCCAAACAAAGACCGCCTCCTTCCCCGCCTTCTTTAAACGCCGAATTTTCTATGATATTCACGTTTTTCATAATTCCGTTTTCACAATTTAAAAAATATATCCCGCCGGCTTTGGATTCGGCATTATTCTTTTTTATATCAACATTTTTTATTTGTACGTCACTTTTAAGAATATAAGCTCCTCCGCCCAAAAAAGCCAAATTATCTTCTATTTTCAAATTTATGGCACTAAAACTTCCGTATTCTATTAAAATTCCGCCACCGCCACCACCGATTCCTATTGAAGAATTTTTCTTTATTTCCGAATTTATTAATGTAATATTGGATTTAAATCCATACAAACCGCCACCTTTTATCTCTGCTGTATTTTGGATGATATTTATATTCTCCAATTCGATAGTGGAATTTTTTATAGAAATACCGCCGCCTACCTTTGAATAGCCGTTTATTATGGAAAACCCCATAAATCTTGTACCGGTCGGACAATTTTCAAACGATACTACACAGTTTTTTCCTTCGCCGCTTAGTATGGTATTTGAAACATATTTTTTATCATGAGCAAAAAGAAATTTCGAAGCGATAAAAAGATTTTTGTCTTTAATAATTAATTTTTCCTTGTAAATCCCCGGTTTTACTATTATCGTATCTCCTTTGGCGGAATAATCTATTGCTTCTTGAATGGAATTGAAGTTCTCAGGAACGATATAAATTTTAGCTTGAAGAAGTACGATATTAAATAATACGAAGAAAAACGAAATCATATATCTCATTTTGTTTCCTCACTCTTTTTGGCATTATATTTGGAAACTCTACTTAATCTTATCTCCACTCGACGATTTTTTCTCCTGTTTTCAGGGGTATCATTAGGTGCTACGGGTCTAAATTCACCATATCCCATTGCTTGTAATTGGTCCGGTTTGAAATAATGATGAACCATAAAAAACTTAACAACGCTCAAAGCTCTTGCCGTGGATAAATCCCAGTTTGACGAATATTTTTTATTATGAATGGGAACGTTATCGGTATGTCCTTCCACCCTAATTTGCCAGCCGTCTTCATCGCCGATTTTTTCTTTGATTTGTTCGGCAACATCCGCCAAAGCTCGCAATGCTTCCCATTTTAAATCCGCTTTACCGCTTTCGAATAAAATCTCACTGGGAATTGTGATAACTTTTTCATTGGCACCGGAAATGGTATCTTGAACGGTATATTGATCTTCTTCTTTTTTTGAAGTACTTGATGATACATTACTAATGATAAAGAAAAACACGAAAAATACCAAAAGTAATGTCATCAAATCCGCATAAGGTATCATAACGTCCAAAAGGTTTTCTTTCTCGAAATTTGAATCTTCCAAACCTTCCAAACGTTTTCGATACAATTGATCTATCTTATTAAGATGTCCCATATATTCTTCCCGCTATTTCACATAACCGAGCAATCGTTCTTTTGTAATTTGAGGATTTTCCCTTTCTTGAATTGATAAAATACCTTCGATAATAATATCTCTTACATTTGTATCAATGTTATTCTTGTCTCTAATTTTTCCCGAAAGCGGTTTAAAGAAAAGAGCAGAAAGTATTAATCCGTAGAGTGTAGTAACCAAAGCCAAACCCATTGCCGCAGGTATTTTTTCGGGATTTTCCACACGATTAAGCATAGCAATAAGACCAATAACCGTTCCCATCATACCAAACATCGGGGCAAAACTACCGGCAATACTGTAAACTCTTTCGGCTATTCTATCACGCTCGGTTAAAGAACGATTTTCTCTGTGCAAAATATCTTCGATTTTTTTTCTTTCCACACCGTCCGCCACTAATGTGAGAGCTTTTTCCAAAAAGGGAATTCTTTTTACTGCGGCCGATTTTAATATTGTGGAATATGTTGTAGTTCTGGAACGTTTATTAATATCAACCAAAAGCTCCATTACCTTTCTAGGATCGTGTTGTCTATCAGTAAAAATTTTTACGGTAGCTTTAAGGGCATATAACAAAGCTTTCGGTGTAAAATAGATTATTGTGGCGGCAATTGTACCGCCTAACGTAATGGCTAAAGAGGGCCAACTTAAATAAAAATGAACATCCTCTTTTGTAAAAATTGCAAACCCTAATATAAAAAATCCTAATAAAAATCCGATTATTGTTGATATTTTCATAATTTCACCCTAGATATATTTTAAAATTTTTCTAACTTTGTATAAGAATTTATCTTTTACAACTTGTTTTTCCGATTCGGTCATTTCGTCCATCATTTCAATATCTTCTTTGATTATCGATTTACTTCTGTCCGTCATATTTCTAAAGAATTTTTCCACCAAATCTCTATCATCCTGCATCACATATAAAAATTCAGATATAAGATCATGATCAATCGACAAAACCAAAAATTCGATCTTTTCATCGGAAAAATCTTTTATATCATCAAGGAATAAAATATTTTTTCGTATCTTTTCAGAAAGAGGCGGATTGATTTTTTTTACCTCATTAAATACTTCGATAGTCTTTTGAACTGAAAGATTATTGATAATATGAGTTATTTCTTTGGCTCCGTCCACGCTAAACGCTTCGTTTTCCAAAACTTTTAGGAATTTTTCAAAAACTTTCTTTCGCAAAGCTTCTATTTCATGTTTACTTTTCACTATTTCCTTTAATAAATGAGCCAAAATATTTTGAATCTTATCGGAATATTTTTCCAAAAATTTAGCAGAATATTCTTTGGACACACTACCAATGATAAATGCGGCATCTTCCAAAGAAAGCGTTATCAATATATTATAAAAAGAATCGATAGATAATCTTTCGAGAAAATGGAAATCGAACGATGTTCTTCCGGCACCTCTTTTTTCTCTTAATAATCTTACGGGAAGAGGTTTATCGGCACTAATTCCTTTTTCGGAAGATGAGGATTGTCCCCCGCCCAAAGACATATTTGCAAATGCTGAAATTAATTTATCAAAACCTGTAACGTTTACATTATGTCGAGCGGTTGCAATTCTTTTTAATCCGCTATTAAATATGAATAAAAAGGCTACTAATAAAACTACCGCCAATGCCATTAAAAACATAAGAAATTTATTGTTATTGGAATTTGTGGCATCGGCTTCCTGTTTTAATAAATCTTTTTGATTTTCGGAACCGATTTCCTGATTGTTATCTTGTGTTAAATCCAATTTTTTTATAATTTTCAATTTGTCTTTCGGTGTAAAATTAAACCATCTTTTCACACTGTCTTTCACAAATTGAATCTGCTTGGAATCCAATTGTTTATCCACGTAAATCGTAACATCTTTTCTTACTATTCTGGTTTCATCCACCTCTTCTTTAATCTCGTTTTTAGACATAATTGCGGCTTTTGATTTTGTGATTCTCGCATCGGATTCTTCCACCGGATTTTCAAATTGTGCAATGATACTTTTAAGAAGCGTAGGATATTTCAAAGTAAGCTTGGTTACCACAACATTTTTACCGATAAAAGGCTCAAGCATTTCTTCAATTCGTTTGGAATATTCCCTTTCGGTTTGCATTTTAATAACGGTATCATACTTTTTCGACTGGGCAAATGACATCATTACAAAAAATAAAAATAACGAAACAAAAATAATTTTTTTCATATCCCGTATCCTCAAACATTTTCTTTATGACCAAAAAAAAAT
>CAZUGB010000078.1:0-3981 GCA_964619925.1 uncultured Candidatus Cloacimonadota bacterium | reverse complement strand
TAAATGAAAATACGGGGCAATAAAACAAGGACCGCAACAAATATGAATTAATAACCTTTTCATTTTTTTAATTTTTTTACCAATA
The DNA here is from genome assembly GCA_964619925.1 of uncultured Candidatus Cloacimonadota bacterium. GTDB lineage: Bacteria > Cloacimonadota > Cloacimonadia > Cloacimonadales > TCS61 > CAZUGB01. The sequence continues at coordinate 3,896 of CAZUGB010000078.1, read as the reverse complement.
AATTTGCAATTCCCATCTTATAACCTTTTGAAGCAAAAATAAGTTTATCGTCTTTAAAGAGTAAAATTACGGGATAGTCGGAATTGGAGATTATCTTATCACCGGAAAAATATTTGAAATCGTATTGATCTTTAATATCGCTGTTATCTCTATTTTCAGAATAAACGACAATAGTGGCTTTTTCTTTCAATTGTTTTTCTTTTTGTTTGATTTGGTTAAGCATTCTCGTTTCGGGTTCTGTGGAATGCTCTGCGCGTATAAAAATTATCGAAGGTCTATTATGTGGGATTTTTGTTAAAATTTTATCTTTAATTTTTCGGAATTCATCTTTTCCGAATTTGGAAGAAAAATCGATATATTCTTTTGGAGTAGTTAAATGAATGGTGATATTTTCTTTATCGCCAATGGTTTTTATTACAAAGTTCGCATCGCCGTTTGAATTTCTTACAAATGATTCGAGATAATAAGTTTTAGCTTTCTTCGGACGATATTTTGCTACAAAATTAAGAGAATCGTTTTCACCGTCGAAATCTATATAAGTTAGTTTACCATCTTCATCTATTGTGGAAATAAGAAAATTATTCCAAGGATCTGCTTTTTGTTTTTTACCATCTACATAAATAGATACGACCAATTTTTGTTTCTTGTCGGATACAGATGATTTTTTATCACTCTTTTCAACGGGTATGAATTTTTTTCCGTTCCAATATTCCAACCTTGCATCCCATTTAACAGGAACACCAAGATCTTTAAGAGCCGAGTTTATCAATTTGGTTCTATACCACTTGGGAATATAATGCATATTTAGAATTTGATTGGGGTTTAATGATCCTGAAAAATATGTCCAAACGAAATTTTTATCAATTTCAATTTGATCATCTATCCATTTTAAAACATTATTAACAGTTTCCGATAAATCAGAATTTGCAAGATGTTTTATTTTCTTATAAAAATCTTTATGCCAACCGTTTTCGGGAGGAATTGCGGAACGCCAAGTCCTGTGGATAGTGTTCTTTACAAAAATAGAATCCGGCACAATTTCGGCGTATCTGTTTCTTGCATCCTGATAAATTTGCAAAACTTGGGCAATTGAAGATGAATCGGGAATCTCGCACAATTCTTTTATATCCCATTCATTTATCATATCGATTAAATATTTGCTTTTCTCTTTTGAAGTAGATTTGAATATTTTTAAAAAGTTTTCGGCATTTCCTGCTAATTGATCTGTTTGTTTAATAAATTCATTTCGTTTTTTGAAATATGAAGAATCGCATTTAACGGGAGATATTGTTTTATCATAATATTCTATAAATTTGGAAGTATGTTTTTGGTTATTTAATCTTTTTTCTCTTCTTAGAGTTGATAATTCTTTGAGTTTCTTAAAAATATCTTTGAAAAAATATTTTCGTTTTTTGTTAACACCGCCTTCTTCAGGTAGTGGGAATAAGAAGTTGAAGCTGGTATTTATTTCTTTATTTTTTGATAGTTTTATGGTTACTACGGAGTCTTTCATTGTATTCAAATGTGAAAATCCGAATTTTCCGTTTTTATATGCGGTGAGGAAAACAGTTGCTCTTCCCAAACGTATGTTAAAAACACCTTTTTTATTTGTTTTGGATGTGAACATAGGAAAAGCGCCGCCCCAAGAAGCGGCGTATATTGAAACTTTTGCATTTTTTACAGGTTTATTTTTCTCGTTTACCACCTTAATTTTACATCGTAATGATGTTGTATAATTCTTTATGGAGCTTAAATAAGTAACATTATTTTCTTGTTTTATAATATCGGGATCATCAAAATTTCCAAAAGCTTCTGATACCACGAGAGTAGCTCTTTTGGTCGTGTTCGTAAACCATGCGTCATTAAGCGCATTATCATCCCCGAGATATTTCCAACCATCCGGAGTCCAAACTTCCACCCAAGCATGATTATTATTAGTGAAATTCCAATACGGTGCACTAGTGGAACGTACGGGAATGCCCACACTTCTGGCACCCGCCATATATAGTATCATCATTTCTTCGCATCTGCCGTAGCCTCTTTTTATGGAAGTTAGGGGAGCTTGGTCTCTTCCGTGAGTAGATTTATAATAAAGTTGTTCGTTAGCCCAAAGATTTAAGATAATAGCGGCTTTTTCAATATCTTGCACATCTTTTACTTTCGGATAGAGTTCATCATAAAATTTTTTTCGCCATCTTTGCAATGGTTCTTGTGAAATTCTATGAGGTAAAACAAAATGCAAAAAAATATCTTCCGGATAAGTGGCATAAGGAAGTTTTCGCGATTTAATTGCGTATCGGACATTTTCCAAAAGATAGTCTGCACTTAAAGCCGCCAAATCATTAGCTGAGGAATTTTCAAGTAAAAATTTTACATATTTTAATGTATCACCTCTTGTTGTTTTTAAAAGTGATAATAATTCTTGAGCATTGGAACCTGAATATTTTTTTATTTTTTTTGTAAGGTTATCGGCAAATAGACCCGACAAGAAAAAAACGATTATAAAGGTGAAAACAAGAAATCTTTTCATTTTTTAGAACTCTTTTAATAAATTAGATGCAATAATTGCTCTTTGTATTTGATTTGTTCCTTCATAAATTTGTGTGATTTTTGCATCTCTCATCATTTTTTCAACGGGATATTCTTTCATATAACCGTATCCGCCTAATATTTGAACGGCATCGGTAGTAACTTTCATTGCCACATCGGAAGCAAAAACTTTGCACATTGCCGATTCTTTGCTGAATTTTTTTGCACCGGAATCGATAAGTTTTGCAGTGCTATAAACCAAAGCTCTTGCCGCTTCAATTTGAGTAGCCATATCAGCAAGCATGAATTGTATAGCTTGGAATGAAGATATTGGTTTTCCGAACTGATGTCTTTCTTTTGAATATTTAGCGGCTGCTTCATATGCACCTTGGGCAATACCCACGGCTTGAGCTGCTACCATCGGGCGAGATTTATCAAAAGTTTTCATAGCAACCATAAATCCTGAGCCTTCTCTTCCGATTAAATTTTCTTTGGGAACTCTACAATTATCAAAAATAAGTTCTCTTGTTGCCGAAGCTCTGATGCCCATTTTATTTTCCTTTTTACCAAACGTGAATCCAGGAGTACCTTTTTCTACTATAAAACAAGATATTCCTCTGGCACCTCTTCTTTTATCCGTCATAGCAAATACGGTATAAATATCCGCTTCTCCACCGTTTGTAATCCACTGTTTGGTACCATTCAAAACATAATAATCGCCGTCTTTTACAGCGGTTGTTTGTATTCCTGCGGCATCGGAACCGGCATTAGGCTCGGTAAGTGCAAATGCGGCTAATTTTTCACCTGCGGCTATGGGGGGGAGGTATTTTTGTTTTTGTTCTTCATTTGCAGATAAAAGAATAGGATATAATCCCAATCCGGTAGCACCGAGAGACAAACTAATACCTGCATCCACTCTACATAATTCTTCGGTAATAATTGCCAAATCCATTACTTTTCCGCTTATTCCGTCATATTCCTCAGGTATTAGAACTGCAAACAAGTCGGTTTGTGCCATTACTTTAACTACATCCCAAGGAAAAATACCTTCTTCATCGTATTTTTCTCTTAAAGGCTTTATTTTTTCTTCCGCAACTTTTCTTGCAATTTCCTTTAATTCAAGCTGTTCTTCTGTTAAAAAATAATTCATATTTTCCTCCGATTTTTAAATTTTTTCTTTAAATTCTTATACCCTTTTATTCGTCAAGCGAAACTTGTGAGACTGTTTAATGAGACCTTTTGTTTTTTGTTAAATGATGTCTCTTCGAATGGTGAAAAATGACTTTAATATCTTTTATCAAAGAAATTTATTATGCAAAGGGAGAGAGGTAGAAATATCTTTTCTAATCTTTAAAAAATAAAATCAA
>CAZUGB010000077.1:0-3302 GCA_964619925.1 uncultured Candidatus Cloacimonadota bacterium | reverse complement strand
CGGGATTACGCAAAGTCAAAGTATGAATATAAATTGGTGGTCGCCAGCCAAAATAACGATAAAGTAAAAAAAACAAATAAAATAATAAATAAATTTTTCATAATTTTCCTCCTTGTAATTATATCCTTTTTGTAGGGATTATATATCACATAAAACCCTGCAATTGCAGGGTTTTTTTATTTATTTTAATCCTCTTTCTTTAAGAAATTCTACATATTTTTTATCTGTACCCTGAATGTGGTTTATAAGCCATTCACTAAGAAAATGCATCATTTCAAGGGCGGCTTCTTTAGATTGATTTCTATAATTTTTTTCCACATCAGCCATTTTATCGTCAAAGAATTTGTGAATTTTTTTGTGTTCTTCGGTTTCGGGATATTGGAATAGGTCAAAATAATGCTCTTCCGTAGCAAAGTGGATAGCACCGTACATTCTTAGTCTTCTAATTAATTTGCCTATTTCATCGGTACCTTTATTTTGTTCGATAGCATCGTAAAGTTTATTGATAATATCAACAAGAACCTTATGTTGGTCGTCAAATTCTTTAATTTTAACACTGTATTTTTTATTCCATTTTAAAAATTCCATAACACCCCCTTATTTATCTGTTCATTAATCTTTCCATAGCTTTTTGAAGACTTCTTTTCATTCTGTCTATGGCGTTTGCCAATTCTTCGATTTCATCACCGGTTTTCACGTTTATATCGGCATCAAAATCACCCATACTAATCTTATCGGTAACTTTTGTAAGCGATTTGATCGGTGTGGTAAGACTTTTTGTAAGATTGGTAGATAATATAAAGCCCAATACGATAATTATCAAACCGATAACAATAAAAATAATTTGTGAGTTTTTAAGACTGGCTTGAATCTGATTTACAAGCTTATCGGTTTCTCGTTGTCTTTCGGCTACCAGTTTATCTATCGCTGGAACCAAAGTATCATTAAAATATTTATCTGCAATGGCCGTTTTTCTCATCGCATTGGATAACTTGGAAGGATTTGCCTTGATATAAGAAATAACATTTTCAAATTTCTTGTTATATTCTTTATACAAAGGTAAAATTTTATTTTTATCATTACCAAGAGCCGACATAGCTTTTTGAATATCGCTATTCATTGATGTTATTTGCTTTAATATGCCGGGTTTTCTTGTTGTTAAAAATTGATCAAATAACACTCTTCGATTATAAATAGATAGTTTTAAATCTTCCATCTTCATCATTACGGGAAATTTTTCATCTGCCAAAACTTTACTTTTGGACAGAGTTTTATTACTAACAAATACAACAAACACCAAAGCAATTACAACCAAAAATAACACATTTGAAAATGATGTTGTCATTTTTTTTCCGATAGTTGTTTTCATAGCAACTCCTTTTTAGACTTTATTTTTTATTAAAAAATATATTTATTAAGTTAAAAACAAAAATTTTTTCTTATTTAAAAAGGTCAATTTTTTTTACTTGCTATTCTTCAAACAAGGAAAGAAAGTCCGAGTATTTGATAAAAACTTTTAAAAGACGGTTTTATAAAAAATTCCCGTTCCAAACAACCAAATCTGTTTATGAAAATGTAAACTTCGGCAAAGTATTTGACATATATAAGGATTATTTTTTTCTGAAACAAACTAAATTAATGGAGTAAAAAATGAAGAAATTATTTTTATTATTATCGGCTATTTTTATTATTTCTATTTTAACGGCTACTCCGATAGAATATGATATATTGGAAAATGCCGCTATCAATTGGTATGAACAAGCCACAAATTCATCTTCCTCGCTTTCAGAAACTTTTAGTACGGAATCCGAAGGAATTATCACCTCATATACGTTCAATTTTTCAGAAGGCGGATTTATCATCCTATCCGCTGACGATAATGTATTCCCTATTCTTGCTTTTGATTTTGATAATTATGCTCCTTCCAATGTTACCGACGAAGCTGTAAAATCATATTTGAAAGGAATGAACAAGACTATTGCGGAGCTTATAAAAAGCGGACAAAATTTACAAGAAAACAAGAAATTATGGGAAAATATCTTTAGAAACGATTTTTCTTATTTTTTGAATACAACAAAAGATGTTTCTCCTTTGGTTTCCACAAATTGGGATCAAGATTATCCTTATAATATGTATTGCCCTACAATGAACGGACAACACACATTGGTAGGATGTGTGGCTACGGCTATGGGACAAATTATGAGAACAAACGAATACCCCGAACACGGTACCGGCTCTCATTCATATAATTGGAACGGTCAAACCTTATCCGCAGATTTTGAAAATACCACTTATAATTGGAATCTTATGCCAAATTCTCTTTATTCCGGCTCCCCCTTTAATCAAAGACAAGCTGTGGCTACTTTATTATTTCACTGTGGTGTTGCTACCGAAATGGATTACGGTTTAAACGGCTCAGGAACTTATACTTCTTTTGCGGAATCGGCTTTTCAACTTTATTTCGGATATGATCCTTATACCGTTCAAATGCGAAATAAAAATTCTTATAACGATGAAGATTGGGTAGCATTTTTAAAAGCCGATCTTGATGACGGATATCCCATTCTTTATGCGGGAGATGACGGCTCGATGGGACATGCTTTTGTTTGTGACGGATATAACGGAAATAATCACTTCCACTTTAATTGGGGTTGGAGCGGATATTACAACGGATACTACTATCTTTCCAGTCTTAATCCGGGCGGTTATAACTTCAATCAACATCAGCAGGCGATTTTCGGTATCCGACCACCGGAACAACCTATGCCTCCCCAAAATTTAACTGCAATGGTTTTAAATCTTGATGTTTTACTTACTTGGGAAGCCCCCTCGGATAAACCTTTGACAGGCTACAAATTATATAGAGACGATTCTCTTTTGGTTCAATTAAATAATCCCGAAAACATTTCATATTACGATATGCATTTGTCCGAAGGAACACATACATATTACATTACATCGGTGTACACACAAGGCGAATCGGAACCATCCAATGTAGTTACCGTGGAAATAGGAACAATAGCTGATAACAACACTATTTTGGCAAACCCCAACGCTATTTTAAACATTTATCCGAATCCTTTCTCCTCAAATTCCAAATCGGAAACCAATATTTATTACACTATTTCCGATAATGCATTAGTAACTATCTCAATCTATAATATCAAAGGCGAAAAAGTAAAAACCTTAACACGTTCTTCACAAACGAAAGGCGAACACAAAATCGTATGGGATGGAAAAAATCAAAACGGAAAACAGGTTTCCACAGGTATCTATTTTATAAGATTAAATACCAACAATCA
>CAZUGB010000076.1:0-1553 GCA_964619925.1 uncultured Candidatus Cloacimonadota bacterium | reverse complement strand
ATCCACGCCGCCAGCGTTCGTCCTGAGCCAGGATCAAACTCTCCATTATCAAAATTTTATCCTTCTCTTCTTCCGAGTTCAACACTTCTATTTATCTTTTAAGATCTGCCTTTATTTTGCTTGTGTGCAACAAAGGTTCGCCAAAAATCCGAAAGGGGGTATTTGTGTCAAACAAAAAATCTTTTTTTTGATAAGTTTTTTCTTACAGCCTGACAAAAAAATATTTTAACTTTTTATTCCTTCGGAAATTATAAAAACATTATTTTTTTATTATTTTTTAAGGGAAACAGATCCTACACAAAATTGACCCGTTTCCCTTAAAATCTTTACTTTTTATTGTAACTCTTTTAAAAATTGACAGATAGCTTATTTTTCAAAACATCTGTATAGAAAAATCTACAACGGCATTTTTTAATATTTTAATATCTCTTTTATTTTTTCCGGAAACTCTATTTTCCCTTCCATTGTTTGATAGGTTTCCAAAAGAGCAATAAACAATCTCGGTGTGGCAACTCCGGAACCGTTTAAAGTATGCACATATTTTACCTTACCGTCTTTATCTCTAAATCTTATAGATGCTCTACGAGCCTGAAAATCTCTAAAATTACTTACGGAAGAAACTTCCAACCATTTTTGTGAGCCCGGCGCCCACACTTCCAAATCATAGGTTTTTGCAGATGCAAAACTTAAATCACCGGTAGCAAGCTTTACAATTCGATAATGCAAACCGAATGTTTCCAAAATATCCGCAGCGTTTTGTACCATCTCCAAAAGAACCTCGTCGGAATCTTCCGGTTTTACAAAACGAACCATTTCCACTTTGTTAAATTGATGCAAACGCTGAAGTCCTCTTGTTTCCTTTCCGTATGAACCGGCTTCTCTTCTAAAACAAGGGCTATATGAAACAAATTTTATCGGCAATTGATCCGCTTTTAAAATTTCATCCGCATAAAAATTGGTAACACTTACTTCGGCGGTGGGAATTAGGAAAAGATCATCTTGCTCGATATGATACATATCATTTTCCAATTTGGGAAGTTGACCGGTGCCGGTCATAGTTTTTCTGGTTACGATAAAAGGAAGCATCATTTCCTTGTAAGCATGTTCATTAATATGATAATCAAGCATAAAATTGATGATACGTCTTTCCAAAGTGGCACCTTTGTCATAATAACCTGCAAAACCGGAGCCTGAAAGTTTTGTGGCTCTTTTAAAATCCAAAAGTTGGTTTTTTTCCGCCAATGCAATATGGTCTGCGGGTTTAAAATTATATTCCGGTTTTTCGCCCCAATATGAAATTATTTCGTTTGCGGATTCATCCTTACCAATGGGGACATCTTCATCGGGAATATTTGGCACTTTGAGAAGCTGTTTTTGAAGTTCCGAATTTATATCGCTAATTTTAGAAGAAAGTTCTTTTATTTCTGCGGCTATATTCTTCATTTGGGACAAAAGTTCGTCCACTTCTTCGTTTTTCTTTTTTAGAATTGCTATTTCTTTTGAAACGGAACGTTGTTTGTGTCGCAAATTATCAAAATCAAACTGATATTTTC
>CAZUGB010000075.1:0-2112 GCA_964619925.1 uncultured Candidatus Cloacimonadota bacterium | reverse complement strand
TTACGTAGTCGGCGTGTCCCGGGCAATCTACGTGCGCATAATGACGCTTTTCAGTTTCATATTCAACGTGTGCGGTTGCAATGGTTATACCTCTTGCTTTTTCTTCGGGAGCATTATCAATTGCATCAAACGATTTAAATTCGGCTCCGCCTTTTTTACTCAAATAAAGAGTTATCGCTGCCGTTAATGTGGTCTTACCATGATCCACATGACCGATCGTACCGATATTTACGTGTGGCTTAGTTCTTACAAATTTTTCCTTTGCCATTTTTCCTCCTTTGGAATCATCATATATAAAAAAAAATTAGTGGTGCTCATGACCGGATTTGAACCGATGACCCCATCCTTACCAAGGATGTGCTCTACCGCCTGAGCTACATGAGCGGTATATAAAAAAAATGGAGCGGGGAACGGGGCTCGAACCCGCGACCCTTAGCTTGGAAGGCTAATGCTCTACCAATTGAGCTACCCCCGCTTCAAAATGGTGGAGAGGGGAGGATTCGAACCTCCGAAGGCGTCTGCCGACAGATTTACAGTCTGTTCCCTTTGGCCGCTCGGGAACCTCTCCTAAAAAATGGTGCCGATGGTAGGAATCGAACCCACAACCGCTCGATTACAAGTCGAGTGCTCTACCGTTGAGCCACATCGGCTATAAGTTATGCCAAAAAAAAATTGTCGCATAACCTGTCAAATAAAAACATCACACTCTATTGACTTTTTTATGATCTTTAAAAAACTTTGAGCCGTCAAAAAAAAATAGCCGCTATTTGTGTCAAACTTTTATTTGTTTTTTTATATAAAAAATTGCCTTCTATATTTAATCGATTTTATAATTTATCTAAAAAAGAATAATTAATCAATTTTTTTGTCCCGTCTTACCAATTTACCATATCCCCTATCGCCTATTAATTTACTATCCATAACCACAATATTGCCCCGCACTATCGTTCCGAATACGCTACAACTAAAAATCCTACCGTTAAAAGGTGAATATTTACCTTTCGAATGCAATTTTTTCTCATCCGCATAAAATTTATTTCTTGTATCAATAATGGTGAAATCGGCATCTGTTCCGATATCCAAACTTCCTTTATGAGGATATAATCCATAACGTTTCGCCTGATTTTTCGATAAAATATCCACCAATCCGTTAATTGAAATTTTTTCTTTTAAATAAAATTCGGAAATTATATAGGGAACAAAAAACTCCGTACCAGGAATACCGTTATAAACTTTGCTGAAATCATCAAATTTTTTTTCTTTTTCAAAATCGCATCCTGCGTGGTCGGTAGTTACAAAGTCCAATTCACCGTTTTTTAAAATCATTCTCAAAAAATCTTTATCATTTTCATATTTAACGACAGGTGCGGTTTTTAATCTCCCTCTTAACGTCATGAGATCCTTTTGTGTAAATTCCAAATAATGCGGACATGTTTCAAAACTTACGTCAATCCCTTTCTTTTTTGCATCAATTATAGCTTTTGCACTTTTTTGGGAACTAATATGAACAAAATGAATTTTATTGTTTTCAACGCTATTCAATATGTTTGATACGGCTTTAAATTCCGCTTCAATCGGTCTTGTTTTAATGTAAGTATCCACTTTTCGCAACTCTTTTTCGGAAAAAGATTGCAACGCTTTATCAATTATATCTTTATCTTCGGCATGAAAGGCAAACAAAATATCCTTGGGTAAATTTACGAACAATTTTTTTATCTGTTCATAGCTAAGTTCTTTAAAAGTATCCATTCCCGAAATCGTATAAATTTTAAAACCGACTACACCTTCATTCCACAATCGTGTAATCATTTCATAATCAAAAGGAAAATCGTTACCTCTTATTCCTCCCCAAAACGCAAAATCTACAAGAGCTTTTTGGGAAACCACATTTAGTTTTTTATAAAAGTTTTCCACATTAGTTACCGGCGGAACCGAAGTACAGGGCATATCTATAATCGTGGTAACTCCGCCGAAAGCCGCCGCCATAGTTCCCGTATAAAAATCTTCATGTTCGTTATAGCCGGGATCGTTAAAATGCACATGCGCATCAATCACACCGGGTAAAAGCATCTTTTCTTTTAAATCCAAAACTTCGTTTGTCAATGTTGTTTT
>CAZUGB010000074.1:0-3257 GCA_964619925.1 uncultured Candidatus Cloacimonadota bacterium | reverse complement strand
ATAAAATTCGGATATAACATAAACGACCTATCGGTGATGCTTTCCGATGCGTCTCGAATGGTTACTTTTAGCTTATCAATAAAAGGAGACGACGGAAGGATAACTTCAATATTGGAAGATGTGCTTACCGGTATGGGTTTTGTTCTCGGAGAAAAAGGAGTTTTAAAAATAGAGGGTTCCATTAGCTTTAATGATACCGATTTAAAAAGAAATGACGGATTTAAATTTGTGCGATATTATTTGGATATAAAGGTAAAGGATGTAGATAATAACATTATTTTGGCAATTAATGAAAAAGGCAGAGAAGGTCATTTGAGCTTTGCGGAAGCAAAAGAACGCTGTATAAGAAAAATTGAAAAGAAACTTAAAAAGAAATTTAAATCCAAACTTGTGAAGTATTTTGACAGTTTGGTTATTAAAGAAAAATAAAAAAATATTTATCGTTATTGACATTTTTTTGCCCTTTAAAAGGTTGCATACAAATTTATTGATGAGGTCTTAATGAAAAAAATTTCGGTTATTCTGATTTTCTGTGTAATAATCACGGGACTTTTTGCTCGTGAATTTAAGTTTAGAGAAATAAAAAAAACAATTGTATTAAAAGACGGATCCGTACTCTACGGCAGAATAAATGACGAGAAAAGCACAAAAGACAGTATAAATTTTTCTTCGAAATATTTGCATGCTACAATAGCCAGAAAGGGTATAAAATTTTTCGGTAAAAATCTAAATAGCGGAATTATGTTTGGAGTTTTACCTTTTTTTAACTTTTATTCTCATAAAGATAATTATTTTGTAGCCCCGATTATCGGTACTCTTGCCAGATTTAACGAACATGTATCTTCCGGTATTGAGATTGTTTATTTCTCAAAAAGATTTTCAAAAACCGCTACAAAGTATCTTTATGAAGATAGCGAAAGCAATGGGGATTTGATAGAAGGCAAATACAAATACAGCGGAAATTATTTTATTCCCACATACACATTCAAAATAAATATCATACCTTCCGAATATAAAATGAATTTGGACGATAAAAATATATATCCCTATTTGGGACTTGGTTTGGGATACGACTTTGCAAGAGTAAAATACAATATTACAGATATGGATTCCGTGTATATCCGCGATAAATGGGTGGATAAAAAGGATTTGGAAAATGTTACCCATACATATTTGGGGTTAAATTACAAATTATCAGTTGGATTTTCATATAAAATTCAGGATAGAATAACATTGGTTTTTGAAATTTTGTATTACAATGCGATATTTAAACAATCGCTATCAAATACAGAAGAAAAAGTTAATATGAAAAGAGACAAATTTTATTCGAAAGGCATAAGTGCTATTATCGGTTTTAGATTTGGTAAATTTTAAAAAATACAAGGAGGAAATTGTGGTAAAAAAATTAGTATCGGTGTTTCTGGTTTTGTCACTTACATTCGTTTTGTTTGCAGGTGTGGAAACATTAAAACAATCAAAAGGTAAAAAAATTGTAAGCTCAAAAAAAATTAAAAAGGCAGGTAAAAAATTGGAAACGGCAAAAAAAGTAAAAGTTCTTATGAAAACAAGTATGGGTGACATTGAGTTGGAACTTTATCCCGACAAAGCGCCTATCACTGTGGCAAATTTTATTGCTTATGTAAAGGAAGGATTTTATAACGGATTGGTTTTTCATAGAGTTATCAAAAACTTTATGATTCAAGGCGGCGGTTTTGATAAAGAAGGAAACTACAAAAAAGCAACACATCCCCCAATAAAAAATGAGGCTACAAACGGTTTGAGCAACGAAACGGGAACAATTGCAATGGCAAGAACAAATATGATTAATTCCGCCACATCACAATTTTTTATTAATGTAAAGGACAATAAGTTTTTGGATCATCAAGACAATGGAGCCAGATTCGGCTATGCGGTTTTCGGCAAAGTTATCAAAGGTATGGATGTTGTTCATAAAATTGAAAATGTAAAAACACAAGTTAATCCGAAAACTCATATGCAAGATTGGCCTGTGGAAAATGTGGTTATCGAAAAGGTTATCGTTGAATAATAATTTATCCGAAGGGGTTTTTGCCCCTTCTTGTTTTTGAATAATGAAAAAAATATTACCGATTTTATTAATAATTTTATATTCTTGCAGTTATTCCGTTTATTCCGGTAGATTTCCGAATTTAAAAACGATAAAAATAGAAAGATTTCAAAACAAAACCACGGAATACAATCTCGATCAGGAATTACTGGATAGATTATCCAAAGATTTTATTAATGACGGAAGATTGAAATTAGTGGAAAAAAATCCCGATTCCGTTTTGAAGGGAAAAATATTAAAATATAAAAACGAAGTTTATTCTTATGAAAATGAAACGGTAAAACAGTATCGTTTGGAAATTACTTTTAAAGTGGAATTTAATAATTTGGTGGAAAATAAAATAATTTGGAATGAAGATAACTTGGTTTTGTCAAAAATTTATGATAATAAAAACTCAACGGATTTGAAAGAAGCGGAGCTTAATGCAAGACAAAGTATTTTTAGCGATCTCTTTCAAAAAATATTATCAAATACATTGGAAGAGTGGTAAATGAGATTAAATAAATTTTTAGCCGCATGTAATTTGGGCTCTCGAAGAAGCGTGGAAAAATTAATTTATGAAGGTAAGATAAAGGTAAACGGAAAAATTTGTAAAGAACCCGGTAAACAGATAGATATAAACAAAGACGAAGTTTTTTTTAATAATGAAAAATTGCAATTACCAAACAAAAATATCTACATTATGCTTAATAAACCCGTTCATTATCTTGTAACCACAAAAGATAGCCTCGGACGAAAAACCGTTTATGACCTTTTACCTGATTTCGGATTGCATCTTTTTCCTATCGGCAGATTGGATTATAATAGCGAAGGTTTGCTTCTTTTTACCACGGACGGAGAATTTGCAAATAACATAATTCACCCGCGATATAAATTGGAAAAATCATATAAGGTAAAAGTAAAAGGGTATATTAATGAAAGCCAATTAAAAATGTTAAGAAACGCAGTGAAAATAGACGGAAAAAAGACCTTGCCGGCAAAAGATTTCGTGAAAAAAAGAACAAAAGAGGAAACAATAAATCGTATGATTATTACCGAGGGAAGAATAAGAGTAATACGAAAGATGTTTTTATCCGTAGGCTCGGATGTGCTTTCTTTTATAAGATTTCAAATGGGCGATGTGAATTTGGGAAATCTTCCTTACGGTATGTGGAGATTTTTATTGCCTTTG
>CAZUGB010000073.1:0-7294 GCA_964619925.1 uncultured Candidatus Cloacimonadota bacterium | reverse complement strand
TACACAAACCCAAAAAGAAGGGAGAAACCACAAAAATAAAAAACAAGAAGAAACTCTTGAAGAAAAATACAAAAATCTTCAGGAAGAATATGATAAGCTAAAAGATAAATATCTCAGAACAGTGGCGGAATTTGAAAATTTTAGAAAACGAAGTATTGCAGAAAAATCGGATTGGATTAAATATGCTACTGAAAATTTGATCTTAAAAATTTGCGATGTTCTTGATAATTTCGAAAGAGCGTTATCCGACGAGACAAAAAAAGATCAGTTTGAAGCCTTTAAAAAGGGCATTGAACTAATCTACAACCAGCTGTCGGATATTATCAAAAAAGAAGGTGTGGAAAAGATAGAAGCCATTGATAAGGAATTTGATCCTAAATTTCATGAAGCACTGGCTCACATACCTTCGGAAAAAGAAGAAAATAAAATTGTAGCCGTTATTCAAAACGGATATAAAATGAAAGATAAGGTCATCAGACCTGTTCGAGTGGCTGTATCAAACGGCCAAAAACCACAAAAACCCAAAGATAAAGAATAAATTAGGAGGAAAATATGGGAAAAATAATAGGTATAGACTTAGGAACCACAAACTCTTGTGTGGCAGTTATGGAAGGCGGTAAACCCGTAGTTATTCAAAATGCGGAAGGTAGCAGAACCACACCCTCCGTAGTAGCATTTACAAAAGACGGTGAAAGATTGGTAGGACAACTTGCCAAACGACAAGCCGTTACAAATGCCAAAAATACCGTATATTCCATAAAAAGATTTATGGGACGTCAAATAAATGAAGTTCAAGAAGAAATGAAACACGTTCCATATCAAATAAAAGCTTCTAAAAAAGGAGAAGTTCTTGTTCATATCGAAAACGAAAATAAAGATTATACACCACAAGAAATTTCCGCTATGATTTTAACTAAAATGAAAGAAACTGCTGAAGCTCATCTCGGAATGAAAGTTTCCGAAGCGGTAATCACTGTTCCCGCATATTTTAATGATGCTCAAAGACAAGCTACAAAAGATGCCGGAAAAATCGCCGGTTTGGAAGTAAAAAGAATTATAAACGAACCTACCGCCGCTGCATTGGCTTACGGATTGGATAGCAAAAAAGATGAAAAAATAGCCGTTTATGATTTGGGTGGCGGAACATTTGACATTTCTATACTCGAAGTAGCCGAAGGTGTTGTGGAAGTTCTTTCTACAAACGGAAATACTCACCTTGGCGGAGATGATTTTGATAAAATGATTATTGATTGGATTCTTGAAAAATTCAAACAACAGGAAGGCATTGATTTGTCAAAAGACGCTATGGCAATGCAAAGAATCAAAGAAGCGGCGGAAAAGGCAAAAATCGAGCTTTCCGGAACTCAAATTACAAATATCAATATTCCCTTCATTACGGCGGATGCAAGCGGACCCAAACACTTAAATTATGATCTCAGCAGAGCTGAATTTAACAAAATGACCGCTCATCTTATTGAAAAATCATTGGAACCTTGCAAACTCGCACTTCAAGATGCCAAACTTACCACATCCGATATCGACGAAGTAATTTTGGTAGGTGGTAGCACAAGAATACCCGCAGTAAAAGAAGCCGTGGAAAAATTCTTTGGCAAAAAACCAAATCAAAGCGTTAATCCCGACGAAGTGGTAGCGGTTGGTGCCGCAATCCAAGGTGGTATTTTATCCGGAGATGAAAGTTTGAACGATATACTTCTATTGGATGTAACTCCTCTTTCTCTCGGTATCGAAACACTTGGCGGCGTAATGACAAAACTTATCGAAAGAAATACAACCATACCTACAAAGAAGAGTCAAATATTCACCACGGCATCGGATAATCAACCTGCGGTATCAATCCATGTATTGCAAGGCGAACGTCCAATGGCAAAAGACAATAGAACCTTAGGACGATTTGATTTAACTGATATTCCGCCAGCTCCGAGAGGCGTTCCGCAAATTGAAGTTACTTTCGATATAGATGCAAACGGTATATTGCACGTTTCCGCAAAAGACAAAGGTACAGGAAAAGAACAATCGATTAAAATTGAAAGAACCGGCTCTTTGAGCGAAGAAGAAATCAACAAAATGGTAAAAGATGCCGAAGCTCATGCCGAAGAAGACAAGAAGAAAAAAGAAGCTATTGAAGCACGAAATGAGCTTGATACTTTCATCTTCTCAACCGAAAAAAGTGTAAAAGATTATGGTGACAAACTTTCCGGAGCAGAGAAAAAAGAAATCGAAGAAGCATTAAAAGAAGCCAAGGAAAAAATGGAAAAAGCTTCTACAAAAGAAGAATATAACCAAATAAAAGATGAACTTGCCAAAAAAGCTCAAAAAATAGGAGAAATTCTTTACGCTGAGATGCAAAAACAACAGGCTGCCGGAGCCAACGCGCAAGGTGCAAACTTCGATTCTTCCAAAATGAACGATAATCAGCAAGATGAAAAACCAAAGGATGACGACGGTCCGGTTGATGCCGATTTTGAAGTTGTTGACGATAAATAAGTCAAAAAATAAATGACTAAATAAATTTCGGGTAGGGATTGTAATTATCAATCCCTACTTTGATTTAATAAGGATGTGATATGGCTAAGAGAGATTATTATGAAGTTTTGGGAGTTAGCAAAGATGCCTCCAAAGATGAGATAAAAAAAGCTTATAGAAAGCTTGCTATGAAGTATCATCCCGATAAAAACAAGGGAGACAAAGAAGCCGAAGAAAAATTTAAAGAAGCTTCCGAAGCATACGAAGTTTTGAGCGACCCCGAAAAAAGAAAATTATACGATCAATACGGATTTCAAGGTGTGGAAGGTACTTTCGGCGGTAATGGTTTCAGTTGGGAAAACTTTACCCATATGTCCGATATAGAAGATATTTTCGGCGAAGGACTTGGCGGATTATTCGAATCCATCTTTGGCGGTGGATTTAGTTCACACGCAAGACATAGAGAACATTCAAACAGAGGAGAAGATTTAAGAGTTTCCATATCACTTACTTTGGAAGAAATTGCAACGGGTGTGGAAAAAACAATCAAAATTTCCGTAAAGGATACTTGTCCTCATTGCAACGGAACCGGCTCCAAAGACGGAAAAGTTCAAACATGCCCACAGTGTAACGGTTCGGGAAAAGTTCGTCATGTAACACGGTCGATTTTCGGACATATGCAATCGATAACCACCTGTCCTACATGTCACGGAAGCGGCAAAATTATAGTAAATAAATGTCCATATTGCGGAGGCGAAGGCAGAATAAACAAAACCAAAAAGATAAAGGTTAGCATTCCCGCCGGTGTGGAAGACGGACAATATATCAGATTGCACGGTCAGGGTAATGTGGGTAAAAACAACGGTCCCAGAGGCGATATACTTGTGATGATAAGAGAAAAGGAACACAAAATTTTCGAAAGAAGAGAACAAGATATTATTTGCGAATATCCGATAACTTTTTCTCAAGCCGCCCTTGGTGCCGAAATTTTAGTTCCCACGTTAACCGGTAAAATAAAGATGAAGATTCCCGCCGGTACTCAATCGGGTAAAATTTTC
Source organism: uncultured Candidatus Cloacimonadota bacterium (assembly GCA_964619925.1). Taxonomy (GTDB): domain Bacteria; phylum Cloacimonadota; class Cloacimonadia; order Cloacimonadales; family TCS61; genus CAZUGB01. The sequence goes on along the minus strand of CAZUGB010000073.1, from coordinate 3,752 downwards.
AGACTAAGAAACATGGGACTCCCCTATTTGAATAAATCCTATAAAGGTGATTTGTATGTGAGAGTGATTGTTCATACTCCCACCAGATTAAACAGCCGTCAAAAAGAATTGTTCAGAGAATTGGCTCAATATGAAAACACACAGGATTTAAAACCCGGTAAAACCACATTTATGGATAAATTAAGAGATTTGTTCGGATAAAAATATGCCTTGTTTTTATACACCGCATTTGGATGAGAAAAAAAAATTTCTAAAAATTGAAAACGAAGAATTTCATCATATAATCAATGTATTCCGAAAAAATAAAGGTGATAAAATTATTCTTTCAAACGGCAAAGGAATACTTGCCAATGCAATAATCACCTCAATAGAAAAAAAATCTTTAAATGTTCAAATAGATAACATAAATAAATTTAGCCACCGTAAACCCGATATTGCGGTGGCTTTTTCTTTGCTTAAACAAAAAAACGACTTTTTAATCGTGGAAAAACTGACCGAATTGGGTATAAGAGAATTTTTTCCTATCATTACCGATAGAACCACAAAAAAAAACATCCCCTAATTTAAAAGAAAAATATATAAAAACGACTATTTCCGCCATTAAACAGTGCGATAATGCCTATTTGCCGATAGTGAACGAGCCTTTGCATTTTATCAAATTATTCCAAACCATAAAAAAAATGAATTATACACCCTTTGTTGCAGCGGAATTTGAAACCGAAAAAACCTTCTTTGATCTTTATGACAAGCAGGAAAAGATTTGTTTGATTTTCGGACCCGAAGGCGGATTTTCCCAAAAGGAAATTAATTTTATCAAAGACGAAAAAATAAACACGTTTACGATAGGAAATCACATATTAAGAGCGGAAACAGCCGCTATTGCCGCCTCGGCTATCGTGATAAACAGTATTTTCGAAAAAGATAGAAAATATTACTAATTTGCAAGAGATTTTATCTTCAAAATTATATCAATTTTGAGCTTTCAAAAAACTTGACATCAAAAGGCTAAAAAAAGATATGTTCTTTTAAATTTGCAAGCGCCCGTGGCTCAATTGGATAGAGCATCTGACTACGGATCAGAAGGTTGAGGGTTCGAATCCTTCCGGGCGTGCCATTTATTTGTTAACTCCTTTTCCAAATTTTCTTTTACGCTGTCAAAAACCCTTTTTAGTTCCAAAAGTACCTCATTATGCAATTCTCCGGTAAGTTCATCCATAAATATTTTTTTAAATTCTATCGAAAGACTGATAACGTCCGTAAAATTATTGTGAATCCATCTTGAAAAATAACCGCCTGTAAATTTTACATTTATTTTTACATCGAGTTTTCTTCCGAAAAAGACAAAATCCTCAAATCCTGATTTTATTTTGTGGATATAAGACATATATTTCTCAGGCATATTGTTTGTTCCCAAAATGATTTCGGGATTTTTTTCCGGATCCGCCTCTACCCCGTTTCTTCGATAATTATATGAATGAATATCAAACACAAATACAATTGAATGTTTATTTTTTAATTTTGTAATTTCCGTTTTTAGTTGTTCATAAAAATCATTATATTGTTTTTTCAAAAAGGCTAATTCCTCATTTGTGAAATCTTTTTTCCTTACTTCCAATCCCCATGCATCTTCCGGTTTTATATACACACATTTATCAATATTCCTATTCAAATCAATTTCAAACCTTGAATAATTGGCGATAATTTTATTGTTACAATCCTCAATTAGATAATCCGTATAGGGATCTTCCTCATAAAATCTTTCAAATTCCGAGAGTTTTATCTTTTCTTCCACAAAGGGACTTAACAAATGTCCGCTATGAATTGCCGCACAAATTATCGGCGATTTCTCATCTATTTCAAATATTGCAAACATAACTACCTTTCTCCGTAAAAAAAAAGAAGGATGCCTTATTTGACACCCTTCAGCTATCATTTTATTTCAGAAGTATTATTTTACCTGTTTTTTTATCTTTTCTATCTTTTATCATATAGAAATAAATTCCGGGCGATACGATTTTTCCATTGTTGTTTTTTAAATCCCAAACAACCATATTGTCTTTTAGTTTTAATTCTTTTACTAATTGTCCTTTGATATTAAAAATATTCAAAAGTTCATTCGATTTTTGTAGATTTTTAAATTTTATACAAACGGTATTTCTTTTTTCATTTCCGATAACGAACGGATTGGGATAACTTATTGACTTTATGGAAACCAATTCGTCATTCAAAACATCATCCGAAGCCACTATCAGAGTAACGGGGATAATCGTCTCGTTTCTTCTATCGTCCGTGATAATGATGTTTGCTGTATATGTGCCGGTTCCCACATTGTGAGTATCAAAAATCACATCGATATCGTCTGTTTCGTTTTCTCCCAGTGTTCCCGACGATTGAGACACGGAAATCCAAGTTATCGGTTCTCCCATATTTGTTAATGTAATGGTTCCTTCTATATAATGCGGTTCGTCTCCCCATTGATCTCCCGTAATGGAATAATTTAAAACCATATCCGAAGAAAAATCGGAAGATACCGTAAAGTTCACTGTAGCGGTAGCTATTTCGCCGTTGTATATATTTCCGTAGCCTTGGTCGGCATCATACCAATGGATAGTAGCACCGTCTCCCGTAGCATTATCGGTAGTCAAAGGTGAACTGCCTCCTTCCAAATCGGTGGAAGAATTTACCGTTACTCCACTCGGAAATTGTAATGTAACATCGGTTAGCCATTCTTGGTCGCTACTTGCATTATTCACACTAACAATAACATTATAAGTTTGTCCCGGGCTAAACTCCGAAATCTCCATAGTAACTTGACTGCCTTCGATACTTCTGTTTCTATCTACCTCTTGAATATCAATGGTGTAATTGATTTCACCCTCGCCGCTATTGGTAAGACTCAAATTTTGTGTAATTGTTTGATTTAAAGACATATTCAAATTAAATTGCAATGGATTCACAACCAAATTAGGCGGTACGGGTTGTCCCACATGAAAATGAAACGGATCAGGCGCTCCGATAAAAGGTAGATTTGCGGAATTACCGGCTTGGTCAACAGAGTGAATGTAGTAATATACATCGGAACCTTCGGCTTGTGCCGGAATTGTGGCAATATAAGTATTTCCCGATTGCAAAGTCATATCCAATGATTGATAGTTACCATTGTCCGTTTTATAAAATACCTTGGTAGATTCAGCCACTACCGACTGACCGCTGTATGGTATAATATCTGCACTTATTTGATAATCCTGATTTATCTGAACATTTCCTACAATAGGCAAGTGCTTGATATACAACATATTTCTATCGGCGATACCTTTTGTTCGACAATGAAGAGCATCGGTACTTTCCCAAGGATGAGAAGGGTCTTCTTCCACCGGTACAATTTCATAGCCCGGCATTGCTTCTTGATATGTTATAATTGCATCGTCATCGTAAGATGAATTAACCACAGGGACATAAACCTTATTATTTAAAATCAGTGAATTCGTATAAGGCTCGTTGTTCGGTGTATAAACTCTATAAACCCGATAAGGGGTACCGTAAGAACTATTGTGAGTGGAAAAATAATTAGCTGTTTGTTCTATTTCGTCATATTGGGGATGATAGGTAGGAACCGAGCGAATTAAAATTTTATCGGTGGCGAGGTATTTTCCCCAACAATCAATATGGTCTATATCCGAACTATTCGGATCTTGAACAACATAATAAGTATCAATTCCGAGATAATCATGCATTTTTTGATTTATTTCCTC
>CAZUGB010000072.1:0-6096 GCA_964619925.1 uncultured Candidatus Cloacimonadota bacterium | reverse complement strand
GCGTAATGAGGCGATTATGAATAAAAAAATTCTCATTGTTGAGGATGAATTTATTATAGCCGAAGATTTGAAACTAACAGTAGAAGAATTCGGTTATAAGAACGTAAAAACCACTCCGTCTTCCGACTTGGCAATAGAACTATTAAAATACGACAAACCGGATCTGGTGATTTTGGACATAAAAATCGAAGGAAAAATGAACGGACTTGAGCTTGCCAAATATATAAAAGAAAATTATGATATACCGGTGATATTCTGCACGGCTTACTTCGGAAAAGAAATCGAAAAAGTAAGAAAAGAATTAAAAATAAAAATGATACGAAAACCTTTTCTTGATTTTTTATTAAAAGAAACTATCGAGTCGGAAATAGCCAATTCAAAACACAACACTCAACAATAATTTAAAAAAAGTGGGGTGGCTGATGGGACTTGAACCCACGGCCACAGGAGCCACAATCCTGTGCTCTACCAACTGAGCTACAGCCACCATAAAAAAAATGGCACGCCAAAAGGGATTCGAACCCCTGACCCACGGATTAGAAATCCGTTGCTCTATCCAGCTGAGCTATTGGCGCACTTTGGTAGCGGCGCAGGGACTTGAACCCCGGACACTCGGATTATGATTCCGATGCTCTAACCAACTGAGCTACGCCGCCATAAAAAAATGGTAGCGAGGGAAGGATTTGAACCTTCGACCTTCGGGTTATGAGCCCGACGAGCTACCTGACTGCTCCACCTCGCAACGACAATTTGCAAAAAAATTATATGGCAATATCCTGTCAAACAAAAAAACTCTTTTTTTTAAAAAAGTGCGTGCACCCGCACTTGATAAGCCTCTCCAAAGCTAAAACGACGGAACAACTCAAACCCAGTGGACTAACGGCACACCGCAATAACTGCTTATTGCTGCTTTCTTCCGAACCTGACAAGATTCACAGCTTGCGGTTGCGTTAGGCTGAGTTATCAACATTGCCCGACCGCTTAACTCGGATTAACTTATTCGCATGCGGGAATTCAGCCCCACTATAGCGGATTGTGGGTTACAGGGCACCGCTAACTCCCCGCCTAGCACGCAATGTCACAAATAAAACCGTCGAAATTGTGTCAAGAAACATTAATCCGACTTAAAATTCATTTGAAACTTACTATAATAATTTAATTACATCAATCCAATTGACCATAATTTTTTAGGATTTTAACTTCTTCAATAATCCTTTGATTTTAATTAATTTTTTGTTTCATTTGCTTATATCAATCCACCTTAATTGGCATCATAAAATATTTTTCTTGACTGATAGTGAACAAAATTAATATAGAATTTTCAATATGAAAGGTGCTAATTATGTTTAGAGAATTAATTATTAACATCCAGAAACTCGAAAAAAGAATTGCGGTATTGCACGATGGTAAATTAGCCGAATTATATACCGAAACAAATGATTCGGCAAACATTATGGACAATATTTACAAGGGAATAGTACGGAATGTTTTGCCCGGACTTGGTGCGGCATTTATCGATATTGGCGAAACCAGAACCGCATTAATTCATTATTCCGACTTGAATTTTAAATTTATTGATACGAATTTTTCAAAAAAAGAATTATCTCCCGCTCAAATAAATAAAGTGCTTTTTCCCGGACAAGAAATTATCGTTCAAGTAAAAAAAGGACCTATTGGAAGCAAAGGGGCTAGATTAACGGGACATATTCATATTCCGGGGAAATATCTTGTTTTTATGCCAAAAAAGAGAAATATTGCCATTTCCAAAAAAATTTCATCATCAAAAGAAAGACAAGCTTTACGAGAAATTGTAAAAAATATCAAAGATGAGAAACACGGAGTAATTATACGAACCGACGCAAAAAGCATATCCGAAGAAGAAATTAAAAACGAATATAAAACATTATCACGAATATGGGCGATGATTGATAAGCAATTCAAATATGCCAAAGCACCTGTATGTTTATATAGTGAAAATGACATTTCACACACATTAATAAGGGATATTTTTAATGCTAAAATCGATAGAGTGGTGGTGGACGATAAACAATTCAGAGATTTGATGCAATCAAGATTAAAAATCATGAATTCGGATCTTGTTACAAAAATAGAATTATATTCACAATCCACACCAATATTCGATGCATACGGTATTGAAAAAGAAATAGAAAAAATTTTTTTGAGAAAAATTGCTTTGAAGAGTGGAGGTAACATTACAATAGACCATACCGAAGCACTCACGGCAATTGATGTGAATACAGGAAAATTCATAGGAAAAGACAATTACAACGAAACCATAAAAAAAACCAATTTGGAAGCGGCGGAGGAGATTGCTCGTCAAATAAAATTAAGGGATATTAGCGGAATTATAATCATAGATTTTATTGATATGAACAACGAAGAGGATCAAGAAGAAGTTTTATCTTTCTTAAAATCGCGCTTGAAAAACGACAAAGGCAAAAGCAAGGTTTATCCTTTTACAAATTTGGGATTAGTGGAAATATCCAGAAAACACCTGCGACAAAATATAATATCCCGATATTCGTTTAAATGTCCTCATTGCAACGGAAGAGGCAGAATATTTACTCCGAAATCGATTATCGCAAAGATTAACAGATGGTTGGAAAGAGCGGAATTTTTTATAAAAGACAAGAAATTAGATATTTATGTTAATCCGTTTGTTTCGATTACATCAAAAGAGAAAAAGGCTTTCTTTCCGGAAAGAATAAATTTCGAGATAAAATCGGATTCTTCACTACATTATGAAGAATTTAGAGTGATTATCTCCGAAACAGGCAAAGACATCACCGACGAATATAATTCTTGACACAAAATCCCAAAAATAATTTTTGGAAATTCATCTAATGAAAAAGAGTGATTAAAGGAGATAATAAATGTATGCAATAATTGGAGTTATGGGATACCAATACAAAGTGGAAGTTGGCGAAACACTTAAGGTCCCATATATGAAAGATAAAGAAGTCGGCTCGGAAGTTGAAATTTATGATGTTCTTTTGAAACATGATAATGATAATCTTGAAATCGGAACACCTACCGTTCCCAATTCAAAAGTTTTGGCGGAAGTTATCGGTTCCGGAAAAGATAAAAAAGTTATCGTTTTCAAAAAGAAGAGAAGAAAAGGTTATAGAAGAAAAAAGGGACACAGACAACAATATACCGAAATCAAAATAAAAGAAATCTTATAAGAGGCAAATATGGCACATAAGAAAGGTGTAGGTAGCAGTAAAAACGGACGGGACAGTAATCCTCAATATCTCGGCGTTAAAAAATATGCAGGCGAAAAGGTTAAAGCCGGAAATATTTTAGTTAGACAAAGAGGAACAAAAATCCATAAAGGAAATAATGTGGGTTTAGGTAATGATTATACCATATACAGTCTAATTGACGGTTATGTAAAATATGAAACTAAAAAACACGGGAAAAAATTCGTAAGCGTTTATCCCGATAGAATTTCTTAAACATCATCTTCTTACCTCCTCTACACACGGAGCAATCATTCGATTGCTCCTTTTTTTATTTGTTTAAATAAAAAAAGGCAGACAATATTTGTCTGCCTATAGTTTTATAAAAATATTTCAATTATTTTATTCTGTATTGAATTCCTAATGAAAGTGTGGTAGTCATTTCGTCATTGTTGTTATTATCGATTCCGTCGTCAATTTTTGCCAATTGTAAAGTGGTATTCAATGAGATATGATTGGCAATATAATAATAATATGCCGATGTAAAGGTATTTGTGAAAACATTTTTAGCATCTTTATCGGAAGGAATGGTAATCGTGGCAATCCAAGAATTTTCCCAATTTATTTTATCAGTAAGTTGGTATGAAACAGACAAATTATTTGTAATTAATTGTGTTGTATTATCTCCCAATACGGTTGAATAATCCATTTGTTCTATTAATTGGAAATAATACTTAAAGGGAAGAGCATATTCAAATCTCACATCAAGTGAGGGATCACTATCGGAATCATCATAATTTGAAAATACATAACCGATACCACTTCTAATGCTCCAACCATGACGTCTCGGATTTACATTTCTATTTAAAACATCTTCCATTCTCATTACGCCAAGAGCCGATAAATGATCATTTTTTAAAACACCTTCTTTAGAAAGTATTTTTTCCATATCTTCAAACCAATATTTTTTGTATTCGATAGTTCCGTATTTTGCTTTGTATTCATCTTCTTTTGCAATTATTTTTGCCAAATTCAAATAAGCTTCATCTGATAATGATTTCGTAACGATTCCGTATTTTTTTAGGTCATCAATATACATCATTGTTCTAGCCAAAGAAGTTGCGTCATAAACCCTACCGTAACCACCGCCAATACCTATTTTTGAAAAAGGCTTATCGGCATTTTCATTTCCGATTTCTTTTTTGGAGCCAAAATTAAGTGAACCGTAAGCGAAAATTTTGTTTTTACCGAAATATTTATCGGCATCTGTGTTCAAGGTTATTTGATACCCTGTTCTAAGAGTATCGCCGTCATTTGAACCTCGTAAAAAAGAATAGGATGCATCGGAATTTAATTTCCAAGTTAGCGGCAATGTGCTATATTGGGTTTTATAAGTGGCAAATCCCGCACCATTGTAACTAGCCTGATCCTGATTTCCGGAATTAAAATTAAAATTTCCGTTTAAATACGCTTCTTGAAAATAAGTTTCCGTAACCGTGTAATCAAACAAACTAATAGCCATAAGACTAAATGGAACTACAAAAACGAGAATTCCAAGTAATAAATACTTTTCTCTTTTCATAATTTCCTCCTTAATATTAAGATAGGGATAAATTAAGAACAAAAAGAAAAAAAACAATTTATTTTTATATTCGAATTATTTTAAAGTTCAATTTTATTCCGTTTTTTCGCTTAATTCCAACCAACGTTCTTCCAGTTCGCCAATAATTTTTTCCAATTTTTCAATTTCGGATTGAATCTCCGAGAAATCTTTTGAGGTTAAAGTAGCGGCTTCTTTTTCTATCTTTTTCAAAAGGTTTTCCCTTTCTTTTTCGTATTCGGGTAAAATTTTTTCTATTTCTTCAAGCTCTCTTTTTTCATTATAGGATAATTTTTTGTCGGTATGTTGTCTTTTTGGTTTTAATCCGGATTTTTTGGATTTTTCTTTTGTTTCGTTTTCATACCTTTTTACCAAAAGAAAATCGGAATAACTTCCGGGAAATTTGATTATTCCGTTCTTTTCAAAAACAAACAAGAAATCTACGGTTCTATCCAAAAAATATCGGTCATGCGAAACGATTAAAAGATTACCTGAAAAGTTATCAAGATAGTCTTCCAGAATCTCCAATGTTTTAATATCGAAATCATTCGTAGGTTCATCAAAAATGATAAAATTACTCCCGAGTATTAATGATTTCAACAATAGAAGCCTCTTTTTTTCACCACCGGATAGTGCGGATATTTTTGTGTATTGTTTTTGCGAATTAAATAAGAACTTTCCCAGCATCTGCGAAGCCGAATGGAGATTACCCCTTTCGTCATAAATATTTTCCGCTGTTTGTTTAATAAAATCGATTACGGTTAACTCGTTATTTATATTTTGATCTTGTTTGAAATAGGCAAATTTCGTATTAACTCCCACTTTTATTTTTCCGCTATCGGGTTTTTCTTCTCCGGCGATAATTTTTAAAAGCGTTGTTTTTCCGCTACCGTTAGGTCCTATTATTCCTATTTTTTCACCTTTTTGAAAATAATGTGTAAAATTTTTTATCAATGTTTTATTTTTGTATGATTTGGAGATATTTTCAAGTTCAAGAACAGTTTTACCAATACGTTTTGTTTGAAACGATATACTCATTTCGTCCGATTTGGTAATAAAGGTATTTGAGATAAGTTTTTTTACTCTGTCCAAATGATTTTTTGGCTTTGATGTTCTGGCTCTGGCACCTCGATGTAGCCATTTTAGTTCGGTTTTCAATTGAGCCAACCGTCTTGTTTCTTTTCGTTTTAAATCTATCTCTTCCAATTCCTTTTGTTTTAAATAAAATGAGTAGTTTCCTTTGTAAAATTTTATTTTCCCGGCATCTATTTCCATTATTTTATTCGAAACGCT
>CAZUGB010000071.1:0-5754 GCA_964619925.1 uncultured Candidatus Cloacimonadota bacterium | reverse complement strand
AACACTCAAAAATCGTATTAAAAATAAAAAATGAAATTGATTTCTTTCTAACTCATCCCTGACCCTTCTCTTTGCAAAAAAGAAGGGAGACAAAGTTCCCCCTCTTTACCAAAGAGGGGGTTAGGGGGAGTTCTAATAATCATATTCTTAACATTTTCCTACTTGACATTAAAATTGCAAAATTAAATTTTCATCCCAAATCGCCGAGCAATTAATCCTAACCGCTTTGCGTATGGATTTTTGCCGATAGGGTATATTTGGAAACGGATATGCCTCCCGTGCTTGGAAAGGCGAGAAAGAAAAAACAACTTTCTTGCCTCCAAAACAAAAAAATATTGGGGGTAATTTTATGAAAAGAATTATTATTGTAGCCGTTGTGGTTTTGATTATGCTATCTTTCGGATGCGCTAAACATGCCCGAAAAAGCAAGATTTTTGTTTTTCATGCAGGTAGTTTGAGTTTACCTTTCAAAATAATGGAAGAGCAATTCGAAAAGATTCATCCCGAATTTGATGTGATACGAGAAGGTTCCGGTTCCCGAAAAGCCGCCAGAAAAATAAGCGACTTGCACAAACGTTGCGAAATTATGGCAAGTGCGGATTATAGCGTGATAGACAAACTTTTGATAGAGCAAAACTATGCCGATTGGAATGTACACTTTGCCACGAATGAAATGGTGATAGCCTATTTTGAAAAAAGCAAATTCGCTCAAGAGATAAATTCGGACAATTGGTATAAGATTCTTTTGCGTAAAGGCGTAAACTACGGACACAGCGACCCGAATGCAGATCCTTGCGGTTATCGAACCATGTTGGTTTGGCAACTTGCCGAAACATATTACAAACAAGACAAACTTTATGAAAAGCTCAAAAAAAATTGTCCCGAAAAAAACATTAGAAGTGCCGAAGTGGACTTGATAGCACTTTTGGAAACAGGTGAATTGGATTATCTATTTATATATCGTTCAGTAGCCAAACAACACGATATGAAATACATAACTCTCCCCGATCAAATTAATTTGAAAAATCCCGAGTACTCCGATTTTTACAAAAAAGCCACAATTAAAATTACCGGCAAAAAACCCGGAGAATTTATCATAAAAAAAGGCGTTCCTATGGTTTACGGATTTACCATTCCTTCCACAGCTCAAAATAAAAAAGGTGCCGAATTGTTTGCAGAATTTATTTTATCCGATCAGGGAAGAAAAATAATGGAAGAAAACGGACAGCCATGTATTGTTCCGCCTATTATAAAAGGAAATCTATCCGAATTACCGCCCAAATTAAAAAAATTTATCGAACAATAGTAAATGCTGAAAATAGTTGATTTAACTCTAAAAATAAATGGCAAAACACTTTTGGATAGCATCAATCTTGATGTTTCAAAGAATGAATATTTTGCCGTAATAGGACCGAACGGTGCCGGAAAAACCATTCTAATGGAATCTATCGCAGGTTTTAAAAAAGTGAAAGGTAATGTGCTTTTGGAAGGAAAGAATATTGGCAATCTTCCCATAGAAAAAAGAAATATCGGTATAGTTTATCAAAATTTTGCTCTGTTTCCGCATTTGAGCGTAAAAGAAAATATCGCTTTTTCATTAAAAATAAAAAAATCAAAAGATATTGAAAAAAAAATCAACTGGATTGGCAAACAATTGGATATCACTCATTTATTGGAAAGAAACACAAAAAATTTATCCGGTGGTGAAAAGCAAAAAATTGCAATTGCCAGAGCTTTGATAGCCAAACCGAAAGTATTAATATTGGATGAACCTTTTTCCGCAATTGATGCCTCATTCAAAAGAAAAATGATTGATTTCATAAAAACCATACACAAGAAATTTGATTTGACCACTATCCACATTACCCACAATTTTGAAGAAGCCATTAAGCTGGCAGACAGGTTAGCAATAATTACCAAGGGAAAAATTGTGCAGATAGGCAAACCAACACAAATATTTAAAAATCCTCGTTCGGAATTTGTGGCATCTTTTGTAGGTTTGGAAAATTTGATACCCATTACGCAAAAGGATGACGGTTATTATCTTTCGGGTATATCAATACCTCTTTCCACACTAAAGAGTTATAAAAAATTTGCAATTTTACATTCCGACGAAATTATTTTATCTAAAAAAGCGGTTAAAAGTAGTGCCAGATTTTCTATAGAAGGCATAATCAAAGAAATTTCCGAAAGAGATTTTTATTCATCCTTAAAAATAGACATCGGGTTTATCATTACGGCAAAAATCACCAACAAATCCCTTCAAAAAATGGATTTACACAAAGGTTCGAAAATTTTTGTAACGTTCAAAGAAAGCAGTTTAAGGTTCATATGAAAAAATCATTGTTCTTTTTAATTCCCGCTCTGATACTTTTTCTTTTTATTTTTTTGCCTATCGCCAAAATGTTATTTTCCATTTCTCCCGCAATGATTTCAAAAGTAATTTCCGACAAAGAAGTGCTTACTTCCATTTATTTATCTTTGAAAATAGCTTTTCTATCCACGATATTTGCCCTAATTTTCGGGATACCTCTTGCTTTTATTTTAGCTCGTTGGGATTTTCCTTTCAAATCGCTTTTCGAAGCAATAATAGATATTCCCGTTATGATTCCTCATACCGCGGCGGGAATAGCGCTTCTCACCGTATTCGGCTCCAAATTTCTTGTGGGTAAAATTTTTTCGGTATTCGGAATAAAATTCGTGGGAACGGAATTCGGAATAGCTATCGGGATGATGTTTGTAAGTGTTTCTTATCTTATTCACAATGCCAAATCGGGTTTTCAAAAAGTGGACATAAAATTGGAAAACGTAGCCAGAACATTAGGCGCATCATCTATCCAAACTTTTTTTAAAATTTCTCTTCCGCTTGCCAAAAAAGACATTATAAGCGGTTCCATAATGATGTGGGCTAGAGGAATTTCGGAATTCGGGGCGGTGGTGATACTGGCATATCATCCAATGGTTGCTCCCACTCTCATATTGGATAGATACTTATCCTTCGGTTTAAAATACTCAAAACCTATCGCTGTGGTACTTATAATCATTTGTATTTTTTTATTTCTGCTTATGAGATGGATAAACAATAGAAAAGATAAAAATTAAAGCTCTTTAAAAGGCAAAAAATATACCTTCTTGACTTAAATTCCCGCATAAAAAAATGTGAATAAAAAAATCGAGGTAAAAATGAGAAAAATCAATTATGAAAAAGCAATCGAAAAAATAGTTGATTTTATTATCACACAACATAATAAAGCGAATTTACCCAAGGCAATAGTAGGATTATCCGGTGGAATAGATTCTTCGCTCACAGCTACACTTTGCGTTAAAGCTTTGGGCAAAGAAAATGTTATCGGAATTATGATGCCATACAAAACAAGTCATCCCGACAGCCTGAATCATGCAAAAGAAATTGCCGATTTTCTACAAATCAAATACGAAATTATCGAAATATCACCGATGGTTGACGAATATTTCAAATTATACGCTCCCAATGCAGACAAATTAAGAAAAGGGAACTTTATGGCTCGTTCCAGAATGTGCGTTTTATATGATAAATCGGCTCAATATAACGCTCTTGTGGCTGGAACCGGAAACAAATCGGAATTGCTTATAGGTTATTGCACTCAATACGGTGATAGCGCTTGTGCTTACGAGACGATAGGGGATTTGTACAAAACGGAAGTTTGGGAAGTGGCTAAATATTTGGGTTTGCCAAATTCGGTAATAGAAAAAAAACCTACCGCCGATTTGTGGCATGGACAATCCGACGAAGAAGAAATGGGAATTACATATAAACAACTCGACGAAATACTGTATTCCCTATTTGAATTGAAAATATCCGAAGAAAAATTGACGGAAGCCGGTTTCAGCTTGTCTGATGTTAAAAAGGTAATTTCGATGTATAACAAATCGGAATTTAAAAGAAATGCTCCTCCGATAGCAAAAATTTAGGAAACTTTTATGATAAGAAAAAAAGTTAAATGTGCCGTTTGTAAAACTTATCGAGCCGATAGATTTTGTATGATAAAAGCCAAAAACATTTGTTGGCATTGTTGCAATGAAATAAGAGCCAAAGGAAATTGTCCTTCCGAATGTGAATTTGCTCCCAAACAAAATAAAGGATATTCCATAAACGTAAAAGTATTTTCGCTATCGGAAATGTTGGATCTTTTCAAAAAACAGGCTGATTTTTGGTTTATCAAGCCCAATCCCGCATTAGGCAATAAAAGCCCTATGGAAATATATGATTCACAGGAAGGTAAAAAACAATTGGAAGAATATTTTTCAAAAAATAAAATCCCGGCTTATTACATAGCAAAGATTTACAAAGAAAAATTTAATATTTCATCAATAGATTTGGATAAATATCCCAAACCGCAAGAAAATTTTGAAAAAACCGCAAAAATATTTTTGGATAATCTTATATTAAGAGATTGGAATAAAATAAAAGATATGCTACACAATAAAATCTACCAAGACGATAAAATTTTTCAAAATTATATAAACAGAACATTATCAATAAAAGATTTAAAAAAATTAAAACATTACAACATACTGAAATCGGGATTATCAAATGATAAAACCCAAGCAATGCTTCATTTTGAGATAAACGGCAAAAACGATTTACTCTTGATAATGGTAAAAAAAGATGAGCAATGGCGTATCAAAGAGAGAATTTTGGCAGATATTTCTTTGTTTTATTCCAGAGCACAAATAGTAAAAGAACTGGCTAATTATTTAAGCAAAGATATGTTAAACGAAGCATATAGGATATTAAACGGATTTTCAAAGATATTCATAGATTATGCCGATTGGTATTATTATTTTGCAAAGTACTACGAAATTAAGAAAAAATACGATTCCGCAATAGAAAATATGCTTATTGCCACGGAACTTGAACCGGAATTCATTCCTTTTTTAAATGAGTTGGGAATACTATATGTGAATACCAATCAACATGAAAAGGCAAAAGATATTTGGGAAAAGATGTTAAAAATAGATAAAAACAACAAAATCGCTCTTAATAATCTGGGAATTTACTATCTCCAAAACAAAAATAATAAAAAAGCAAAGGATCTATTTGAGCAATGTTTACAAATAGACCCTAATTTTGAAAACGCCAAAAAAAATCTGGAACTTATAAAAACCGAAACCGGTCAGTCCTGAAAATCCTTTTCCCTAAATGTAATTATTTGAGCATCGCTATAAGCTAATATTGGTATAAAAATAAAGAACAAAAAAAATATCCCCAAACCAAATGCGGCGGATTTATCAAAAGCTTCGGCAAAATCTATCGAAATTATTATTCCGAAGATAAGGGGTATAAGAAGAAATATCTTTATCCACCAAAAAGGAAAAATGAGTGAAGAAATAATTATTAAAATGGAAAAAAGAAATATATAAATCCACCAAGAAGGTCTATGAGCAATTTTGATAAAAGGTATGGCATTATAAACTGGAATATAAGCGTACCACTTGGGATAATTTGCCTTTTCAAAAACGATGCCCAAAGAAATATGATAGAAAACAATAGCTGTAACTATAAGAACATAGATACCATAAATTCCACCGGCAAAATAAGTATTTATAGCTTCCATAACAGTACCTTACTAATTTATTCCCTTCCTACGTATTCCGCATCACCGAAAGCAAGTATGGGATAAAAAATAATAGGCAGTAATAATAAACCCACACCAACTCCTGAGAAAAGACCTAAATCTTGATTTGCTCCGTAATCATTCATAAAAACCTCCA
>CAZUGB010000070.1:0-5013 GCA_964619925.1 uncultured Candidatus Cloacimonadota bacterium | reverse complement strand
GGCTAGGGGGAGTTTAAAACAAGTAAAAACCAACACTCAAAACTCGAATTAAATATAAAAAATAAAATTGATTTTTTCACTAACTCATCCCCTACCCTTCTCTTTCCAAAAGAGAAGAGAAGCATTAGTTCCCCCTCTTTACCAAAGAGGGGGTTAGGGGGAGTTTTCAGCAAATAGACTCAAAATATTGAAAAAAGTTAAATCTTAATGGGAAAGGAGCAAAAAGACAAGAAATAGTATTCTCTTGGTAAATCTCATAAGCAAAAAATTAAAAAATAATGTGGACAAAATATCCGAATTTAAGCAAATGGGTAAAAAAAATACAGAGAAGGGGAATATGAAAAATTTTTTTAACGAACAGGAATTAAAAAGGATTTCCGATGCAATCACAAAAGCCGAAAAGCGGACATCCGGCGAGATAGCGGTTGCTTTTATCAAACAAAGTGACAGTTATGCGATATACGAGCTTTTTGCCGCATTGATTGTCGGTTTGATTTATTTGAACATAATGTTAATCAATTATCAACCGGTAAATGAATTTATCAGCTCTAAATATTGGGTGTTTTCACATCAAATAACGGCGGCATTTATCGGTTTGTCATCATTTATTGTGGTGGCAATTGTTTATTTGCTAATGAACATTCCCTTTGTCGATAGATTGATTGTTCCCAAAAAAATAATGAAAAAAAAGGCGGAAGACAGAGCATATCTTCATTTTATTAAAGCCGGACTTACCGAAACAAGAGACCGAACGGGCATATTAATATTTATTTCCTATCTTGAAAGAAGAGTTATTATTATCGGAGATATGGGAATAAATAAAAAAATCAAGCAGGAAAAATGGGGAGAATTTATCGAAATTATTATCGCGGGAATAAAAAATAATAGATTGGCGGACAGTTTGGTGAGCGTGATAAAACAGTGCGGTCATATTTTGGAAGAACATTTTCCTATAAAACCGGATGATACAAATGAATTATCAAACGATGTAACTTTTTTGGAGCGATAAATGAAAAAGATAATATTTTTAATCCTTATTTTAACTTTTGCCGTTTCGCTTTTTTCTTCGGTTCCCAAATTAAAAGGTAGAGTTAACGATTATGCCGGATTATTAACTACAGAGCAGATAATGGATTTGGAAACGCTTCTTTTTAACTATGAACAAAAAACATCAGCTCAAATAGCCCTTTTGATAATAAAATCTTTAAACGGTTCGGATATCGAGAGATACTCTATGAAGGTAGTGGAAAAATGGAAACTCGGACAAAAAGACAGAGACAACGGTGTGTTGCTACTGGTTGCACTTAAAGAAAAAAAATTAAGAATAGAGGTCGGTTACGGCTTGGAAGGTATCATCACGGACTTAAAAGCGGGTTACATCATCAGAAAAATAATTGTTCCATATTTTAAACAAGGAGATTACTATCAGGGCATATACAAAGGTCTTTCGGCAATAGGCGGTTTGATAACAAACGAATATCAAATTTCACCCGAAGAGTTGGCAAAATACAAAAAATCGCAAGCTCGTAGTTCCGGCGGTCTTTCGGGATATATGACTTTATTGTTTTTTATATTTTTCTTTGTTTCGGTTTTTTCCAGAAGAGGTTCCATTTTAGGAGCAATATTAGGAATGACGATAGGCGGATACGGTTCGTCTTCCGGTAGTTCTTCCGGCGGATTCTTCGGCGGAGGCGGAGGAGGATTTTCCGGTGGTGGCGGCAGCTTTGGCGGAGGAGGAGCGTCAGGCGGTTGGTAGTTCCGATATGAAACATAATCTTTCCAAAATCGTTAAATCTCATTCCGTTGTTCTTAATTACATCGGTTCAATTTTGGTGATTTTTGCCTTTATTGCCCTTGTGCCGATTCTCTTTTCCGTGATTTACAAAGACGGTAGTGATGTGTCTTTGGCATTTTTACTAACTTCCATTATCTCATTGGGAACAGGTATTTTTTTGCGATTGGTTTTTCGCGGGGATGTTCCGAATAATGTTCAAGCCACTTTTATCACGGCTTTGGGTTGGGTGATAATATCCGCGGTAGCGGCGGTACCCTATGTGTTTGTTTTGCATTCTTCTTATTTGGATGCTTATTTTGAGGCGATGAGCGGATTTACTACCACGGGAATTACAATGTTTACAGGCTTGGATTATATGCCCAAGGGAATTATTTTTTGGAGGAGTTTAACCCAGTGGATAGGCGGTCTGGGGATAATTACGTTTTTTCTTGTTGTCCATTCCCACGGCGGTAGCGCTCATAAAATTTTCGGAGCCGAAAGCCATAAGATTACTTCCGAACGTCCGGTGCCGGGATTGGCAAATACGGTAAAACTTTTGTGGATGATTTATTCGGGTTATACGGTTTTGATATTTGTGATGTTATTATTTGCGGGAAGCGGTTTTTGGGATAGTTTAAATCACACACTCACTGCATTGTCCACAGGCGGTTTCTCACCCCACGATGCCAGTATTGCTTATTATTCGGAACACGGATTTGAACATTACAAAATGATTGAATATGTGCTTATATTCGGAATGTTTTTAGGTGGCACAAATTTTCTTGTTCATTACAGAATTTTGCAAAAAAATATTAAGGCGTTATGGGATAATACCGAAATGAGATATTGGTTCGGGATAATTTTCGGCTTCACGTTTATTATTCTATTGGAAAGATATTTACATGGCAAAATTGACATTGCTTCACCGCATTTTTTATCAAAAACGGAAGAAAATTTCAGAACCGTTCTTTTTCAGGTTGTATCTGTGATAACTACCACGGGCTACGGCACCAAAGATTTATTCAATCCGTTTTTCGGGGCTGCGGCAAGACAGTTATTTTTGGTTATGATGATAATAGGCGGCTGTGTGGGTTCCACCGGCGGCGGTATCAAAGTGATGAGAGTGGCTATCTTATTCAAATTGATAAAGAGAGAAATTTATAAAATTTTTGTTCCTTCCAAAGCGGTGAATTACATATTGATAGATCATACACCATTTGATATGGAAGAAGTTTATCGCGTAAGCGGATTGTTTTTTATCTGGATGGTACTTTTGATAGCGGGAGGCTTAATCACTTCTTTTGCTTCCAAAATGACAGCCCTCGAATCAATGTCCGGTATGTATAGCGCTTTGGGAAATATCGGTCCCACGTTTTTTAGCGTAAAGGATATGATTTCCTTAAAACCGATTGTGAAAATTACTTATATTCTGGGAATGCTAATGGGTAGATTGGAAATACTGCCCGTTTTGCTTCTTTTTAGTCCGAAAGCTTGGAAAGTTTACTAATCAGGAGGTTTGATGTATATCATAATTGCAGGAGCGGGAATTATAGGCTCACAAATTGCAAAAATTTTGGTGAAAAACCAACATAATGTTGTGGTTATAGACAAAAACAAAGAAGTTTGCGATGCAATATATAACGAAACCGGTGCGCTTACGATACTGGGTAGTGCCACCAAGTTAAGAGATTTGCAAAAAGCCGGTGCAAAATATGCCGATCTTATTTTATGCCTGATGGGAGATGATGCCGATAATATTTCCACTGCATTGCTTGCAAGAAGTTTGGGAATAAAAAAAATCATAGCTCGACTTCGCAAACCCTCTTACAGAAAAGCATACGAACTAAGCGGTGTTACCACAATTGTGGATGTTTCCGAAATACTGCTTGATAAGATGATAATCGAAGTGGAAAATCCGATATTGAAAAAAGTTTATAGAATAAGCAACGGTAAAGCAAATGTGTATGCACTTAGAATCACCCAAAAAAGCAGAGCGGTGGGAATGTCGATAAAAGATATCGCCACACACAAAAAATTCCCCGAAGAAACCGTTTTTATGGGTATCCTAAAAAAAACAGGAGACTTTAATATTCCGCGAGGAAATTATAAAATTCAAAATGAAGATTTGGTCTTTTTGGTCTCAAAAGACGAATATATCGAACAGGTAAAAGATTTTTTAACCAAAGAAAAGGTTAATATTATCAAATCAGTGAAAAATATCTTTTCAAAGGGTAATAAGGAGCAAAAATAATGAAAACCAAAACGGTAATAATGGATAAAAAAGAAATAGAAACCACACTGAAAAGATTGGCTATGCAAATAACGGAAAAAAATAAAGATTTGAAAAATGTGTGTATTGTGGGAATAAAAAGTCGCGGTGTTCCCATGGCGAAATTTATCTCGAAATTTATAAAAGAAACCGAAAATATCTCTGTGGAAACCGCCGTTTTGGATATTAGCTTCTATCGTGATGATTTATCAAAAATAGATGATAATCCCGTTGTTAATAAAGAGAAAATCGATTTTGATGTGAATAATAAGACCATTATTTTGGTGGATGATGTTTTATATACGGGTAAAACCGTAAAAACGGCGATGGATGTGATTTGTAAAAACGGTACCGCCGAATCGATACAATTTTGCGTGCTGATAGACAGAGGACATCATAAATTGCCTATTTATGCGGATTATACGGGAAAATTTGTTCCCACTTCAAAAGATGAAATTATCAAGGTTAATTTTAAAGAAACCGATAATGAGGAAAATGTTAAAATTATGTTAAGATAGTGTTTTTATCTTGCTAATAACCCCACAAAAGGATTTCCCACCTTTTCATTTTCTATTGTCGTTTTATCGCCGTGTCCGGGTAGCACTATCGTATTATCCGGCAAAAGAAACAGCTTTTCTTTTATCGAACGGATAATTTGTTCGTAATCGCCTTGTGGTAAATCGGTTCTGCCTATGCTTTCGTAAAATAAAGTGTCGCCGCTTATCAGATATTGATCTATCAAGATGGATACTGAGCCTTGTGTGTGTCCCGGGGTGTGTATAAATTTTAATTGCGTTTTCCCAAGAAGAATGTTTGCGGTTTGCTCGCTTATAAAAATATCCGCAGGCGGTGAAGTGATAATATTATCGGTAAATACGCTTAAATTTAACTTCGGGTCGGTGAGCATTTTTGCATCTTTTTCGTGAATTGCTATAGGGATTTTAAAATAATCTTTAAAATATTTGTTTCC
>CAZUGB010000069.1:0-3137 GCA_964619925.1 uncultured Candidatus Cloacimonadota bacterium | reverse complement strand
TGATACGCCAAGTTCTCTTGCCAAATCGGATTTGTTCATATTTTTTTCATTCATCAGGTTAGTTATTTCCGCTATAATATCCAAACTAAGTTGTTCCGCTTCGAATAATATCTTTTCTTCTTCATTATCAAAAGTAAATATCTCTTTTACTGATTTATTCAAATCCATATTCATACTCCGTAAGATTTTCAATAAATTTTTTTGTTTTTTTATCAAATTCCTTTTTATTATATAATGCCATTATTACTATGATTTTTTTATCGGGTTTTATGTATTCTTTACAATAAATCCTTTTCCCCTTTGACGTATATTTCATTGCAGTTATGTTAAAAGCTTTTGATGTTACTTTTTCTTTTCGATATAATTCATTGTTATACCTATTTTTTAGCATTTCATAAAAAATTCTTCTCGTTTTGTTTAAATTATTTTTCCTTTTGATAAATTCCATAATCTCTTTTTGGTTTTTGTCGTCGATATATATTTGAACTATGGTTTCTTCCTCAAAATACTTTTTGATATTTATTTCAGTACAAGTACGAAGCATAAAGTTTACCTATGGGTAAATCAGTCAACTTTTTTTTACCACCTATAAAAAAGATGTTCTATTATATCCGTAGGAATAATTGAGGGTGTTAGCCTGTATTTTTCCAAATGTTCGGCGGTTTTACCCATTAAGTAAGATGCCGATATTGCCGCATCCTTCATCTGTAATCCTTGTCCTAAAAAGGAAACAATGATTCCGGACAAAACATCACCGCTACCCCCTGTTGCCAAACCGTCATTACCCGAAATATCATAAACAAAATTTTCGCCGTTACAAAAGATAGTGGTACTACCTTTTAAAAGTACGCTCACTTTATTCGTATTGCAATATTCATTTAAAATTTCTATTCGATTATGAAGTATTTCCTCTACGGTTTTCCCGCTTAATCTTGCAAATTCTCCCAAGTGAGGCGTGAGAATTACTTTTTTATCTGCAAACTTATTAATCATTTTAAATTTAGCGATAGTATTCAATCCGTCGGCATCTATCACAAGCGGTTTTTCCCAATTTTTGGACAAATAATCAATAAGAGCGTAAGAATATTCATTTACACCCAACCCGGGACCTATAAGCAAAGCATCTTTATCCTTTAAAAAATCTTTTAACACATAAAAATTGATATTATCGGCTAACATCTCAATAGGTTTGGTTATAACCTCCGCAGTGGCAAGTTCAAATATAGTTTCCATACCTTCGGGATGTAATAGGTAAATCAAACCGCCACCGGCTCTGAGAGCGGCTTGGGATGACATAATAGCGGCACCGGAAAAACCTCGTGAGCCTGCGATAATCACAATTTTTCCATATTTCCCTTTGTGAGCAAATCTATCTCTTTCGGGGTAGATAACATTATCGTCATTTATCAAATAACTTTTGGGCGGATTTTGTTCAAACACGGACTTGGGCATTCCTATATCAATCACTTCGATTTTTCCGCAATGTTTTCTTCCGTTTTCCAATAGCATACCTTGTTTTATAGCCGCCATAGTGAATGTGTGTTCGGCATAAATAGCAGGTTTACCCTCGCCGGTATCGGCATTCAAACCACTGGGAACATCTATCGAAACTATATGCTTTGCCTCCTCATTTATATGATTTATCAATTCCGCTTTCCAGCCTTGCACATCACCTTTTAGACCCACACCGAAAATTGCATCTATTATAAGATAATACTCTGATAAATTCAATTCTAACGACCGAAAATCTTCCCAAGATTGAACTTCAATGACCATAATATCCAAATTTTTGCATTTTTCATAATTTGTTTTTGTTTCTTCGGACATTTTTTCGGGATTTCCGGTAACAATTACCTCCACATTAAAACCGTTTTCTTTTAGATATCTTGCCACCACAAACCCGTCACCGCCATTATTACCTGTTCCTGCAAATACAATAATTTTGGCGGCGTTATTATCATTTACGATATTTTTCAAATAATACTCTTTTATTCGTTCGAAAGAACCTTTCCCCGCATTTTCCATTAATTTTATGCCGGGAATTCCCATTTCATTGATAGTATAACTATCATAAAAATACATTTCTTTTGCAGAAAGAACATACATTTTTCCTCCTAAATAAAAAAAAGCTCCGATAAATTCGGAGCCGTATAAATAATTTTTATTTTATCAGATGTAAAAAATCACCCAATAGGAACTGCATTCTTCCTATAAGAAGCGAAAGACGAGCCATTACCGTGTAGCCGAATGAAGCACCAAATCCTATCATCATAAACCAAATACCGATCTTGGTAAAATCACCATACAATCCTTTGTGGGGTTTTGAAAAATAGAAATATAACAATATCGTAACCGTTCCGATAAATATAAGAGCGGTATTAATACTATCAATCGGCATCATTGCGCTTCTCATTTGAACCAAAACCGAAGCATTCATAGACAGAGGTACACCCATACCCACTATACCCATACCGAAAGCTATGGGATAACGTGAAAGCCAACTGAGATTTCTACTAAATCTGAAAATGTATAAAATACCCATAATTGTGGGAATAAGCAGGATATACTTATGTTGAAAAAATATGGGATAATATACATAAGGCATAAAAACGTTTTCATACACTAGCGGAATAGCATATCCCATGGATACGCCTACCAAAAGATGCTCTGCAAATCTATAAAACGGATTTTCTTTGTATAGAAAAGAAAATATAAACAACGTTAGCATTGCGGCTATTAAATTACTAAAAGTTTCAAACATCTTTCCCCCTATTTTTTCCCTTCTTTTTTAGATAGGAAATATCCGATATTTCCAACCAGAATAAACACTATTATCATAATATGGGCTACCGATTGAGCATTCATACCGATTCTTGCCATTTTAAAATTATAAGGTATTTTTTTATCGGTTATATGCACCCAACTATTTTTTATTATCTCTTTACTAAACGGACGATTTTTCGCGGCAAAGACATCAACCATTTTTTCATATTCAGCCGCTCCTTTTAATCCGCTAAGCATTCCTATCAATTGTCCGGATTGAAGATAAGGATAATTATCAGCCGCCATAACCGCAGTGATACCTGCCGCTACATTTGCGCCGAATTTTGCTCTTGCATAAGTAATCCAATAATAAA
>CAZUGB010000068.1:0-7327 GCA_964619925.1 uncultured Candidatus Cloacimonadota bacterium | reverse complement strand
ATAAGATATTTTGGCAAATAAATTCCATGAAATCAAAAGTATCAAAAATAAAAAGATTATGTTTTTTTTCATGCTTTCTCCGATTGATTTTGTTTTTTTGTGTTTTTTTCTTTTTTTGCTTTGGGAATTGTCAAATAAAATGTTGTGCCTTTGTTTACCTGACTTTCCACGGTTATTTTTCCGTTATTTCTTTCTATAAATTCTTTGCACAAAATCAAACCTAATCCCGTGCCTTTTTCGTTATCCGTTCCGTATGTGGAAAAGTTTGTATCTATATGAAAAAGATTTTTTATTTTATCTTTGGGGATGCCTATACCGGTATCTTTTATTGCAATAAGATAATTATCCTTTTGCTCTTTGATTGTCAGGGTTACTTTTCCGCCTTTTGCAGTGAATTTTAATGCATTATTAATCAGGTTTCTTATGGTTGTTTCTATCATAAAAGAATCTGCAAAGATATAAACTTGTTTCGGCGTTACATAGCTCAGTTGAATTTCCTTTTGTTTGGCTTTTTGTTCATATAATCTTATGATTTTTTCTATTATGGGAATTAAATCGAAATTTTCGGGATTGTATTGCATACTGCCGGACTGCATTCGTGACCATGTGAGAAGATTTTCCAAAAGTGCATAAGTGTTTTTCGTGCTTTTATCCAGTTCGTTAATCAATTCGAAAATTTTTTCTTTGGAAAATCTGTCGTAATACTTCTTCATGATATTGATAAACGCCGTGATGGTGGCAAAAGGGCTTTTTAAATCGTGAGCTATTATGGAAAAGAATTTGTCTTTGGAAGCATTGGCTTTTTCAAGTTCGATTAATAGTTTTTTTATCTTTTCTTCAGCTTTCTTTTTATTCGTAATATCTTCGGCTATTTTAATGTAATGTGTTATCTTGCCGTATTCATTCCAAACCGGTGAAATTCTGGCTTGTTCCCAGTAGCATGTGCCGTCTTTTCTTTTATTATAAAAAATACCTTCCCACTCTTTGCCGCTGGAAATGGTATCCCAAAGTTTTTTATAATCAATATCCGCTTTTTCTGATTTTAAGATGCGAGGATTTTTGCCAATTACTTCTTCCGGTTGATAACCTGTAAATTTTGTAAATCTAGGGTTTACATAAACCAAATTGCCAAAAATATCGGTTATGGCAATACTCGAAGGTGATTGTTCCACTGCACGTTGCAAAAGTCTAAGTTGTTTGTTCTTTTCATATAGTTCGGTTAAATCTTTAAAATGGACTAAAAAAAGTGTTTTGTTTTCTTTGTTTTTGAATTGTGAAATTGTTATTTCCAATTTGCGTGCAATTCCACTTTTTGTGATAGCGGTAAATGTGTAATTTTTGGTTGTTTTTCCCAAATTTAGTACTTTTTTTCTTTCGGTTAAAATTTCATTCAAGGTCTTTTGAGAAAATACTTCGCGTAGATTTTTTTCTACCGACTCTTTAACCCCAAAAATTTCATAAAAAGAATTATTAGCGAACACTATGTCCAAATCCAAAGTTAAAATAGCTATTGCATTGGGGGAATTTTTTAGTATCAATTCATAAAAATCGTTGTTAGCACGTAGTTTTTTTAAAAGTAACTTGTCCAGCTGATTTTTATTTTTTAATTCTACGTTATAATTTTTTATTTGGCGTAATTCTTTTTGCTTTTGAGATAAATTGAATTTTATTTTTAATTCTTCCAATTTGGTTTTTTCTCTTTGTAATAATATTTTTGTATGTAATTTGTGATATTTTTTAAGATATTCCAAAGCTTTTGTAGAATTTTGCCATGTTTCATAAAGAATTTCCAAATATTCGTAGCTAAATAGTTCGTAATTGATGTTTTTGGTTTTCTTAAAAAAATTAAGGGTGCTTTTAAGAAATTTTTCCGCTTTTTCGAATTCTCTTCTTTTTATGTATATTTTAGCAAGATTATGTTTTGATATTGCCACGCCGTTTTTATCCTGCAATTTTTTGTATTCTTTTATTGCTTTATTTAAGTAAGTTTCGGCATCTTCCAAATTATTTCGTTTTAAATAAAGTAATCCCAAATTATTTAGTGTGTTGGAATAGGTGAGCATATCGTTTGTTTTTTGAGATAATGTTAATGTTTTCAAATAGTAATCGGAAGCTTTAAGATATTGTTTTTTTTCTTCATAAATGATAGCAAGATTGTTATAGATGTAGCTTTGCAAATGAATATCATTTATTTTTTTGGAAATTAACAACGCCTTTTTGTAATAGAGAATTGCTTCTTTATAATCGTTTAAATCTTTTGATAGGACGCCTAAAAAATTCAGTGTTCTGGCAATACCGTGTTTGTTATCATTCTTTTCGTAAATGTTATAAGCTTTTAAGGCAAAATCATATGAAGCTTTATAATCTCCTGTCATTCTGTTTAAAAGAGCATAGTTGTAATAAATTTCCGTTAAAAATTTTGTGATATTTTTTTCTTTTGATAAAGATAATGACTTTGTTAAATAGTCGTTTGCAATTTTGTATTTAGCATTTATAAAATAATACCAAGCCAAATTGATATAGGCATCTATTTTGCCTTCAAAAAAATTTAATTTTTCGGATAATTCCAAAGCCTGTTTAGCGTATTCATAACTATTTTTTATATCTTTTCTTTTGATATTGGATGAAAGTTGGTTTAAGATTTTTATCTTTTCGTAACCTTGTGCATTTTCCAATTGTTTTTTTAATTCTTCCGTTTTCATTTTTGTTCTTTTTAATTTTCAAAAAAAGTTTTATGAAGTATCTTGATAGCTCTGTTATGGTCAAATGCCTTTATAAGGCAAGAGATTGTAGTATGCGAATCCGTTGTTTGATAAAGTTCAATATCTTGGGATTTTAAGGCGGAAATAATTTTTGCCATTACTCCGGGTATTCCAGTCATTCCCGCACCTACAAGCGAAATTTTTACAAATTCTTCGGAAACCGAAAAATCAAATTCATAAAAAGATAAAATCTCATACAATTTCTCATAATGTTTTCTATCTGCTATAAAGGTAATTTTATTATCTCGAATATCAATAAAGTCGGCACTTATTCCAAATTCGGAAATATAAGCAAATACATTCAAATCATCCTGCTTGTTTTTTACATTTATCGAAATAAAAATAATATCTTTTTTGGATGTGATTGATGTAATGGCTCTCTGCGGTTTGAAATTATAAATCTTTGTCTTTGATGATTCATTGTCGGCATTTTTTATTGTTATGGGTAATTGAAATTGATAGGCTGTCTCCGCCGCTTTTTTGGATATTACTTTGGCTCCTTCCGATGAAATTTCAAATATTTCGTTAAAATTAATTTCATTTATCAATTGTGCATTATTTATTATTGTGGGATCGCCGGTAAATACTCCGTTTACTTCCTTGTATATTTCCAACAAATCGGCTTTTAATGCCACTGCCAAAGAAACGGCTGTCAAATCGCTTCCGCCTCTGCCGAGTGTGGCTATTTCACCTTTGGTATTTATTCCCTGAAAACCGGCTACTATCGGGATAATATTTTGCTCTATCAAATGACGTATATAGGATGTATCAATTTGTTTAATTTCGGAATCAATATTTTTATTGTCCGTATAAATCCCTATTTGGTAAGAAGAAAGAGACAAAGATTTAATGTTATTTATCATAAGATAATCCGCAACAACCGAAGCCGATATAATTTCACCGCAAGAGATAACTCTGGCTTTTTCTCGATTATTCTTTTGGGAAATTAATTTTATCAAAGTATCCGTTGCGTAACTATCACCCAATCTGCCTGCTGCGGAAACCACTAAAATAGGGAATATTTTTTGAGATAACTTATCGGAAACGATTTTAAGAATGTTTTGTAATTTTTCTTTGGAATTAAGAGAAGTTCCACCGAATTTTAAAATATGAATTGTCATACCAAATTATTCCTTATCAAATAATCGGCAATTTGAACGGCGTTAAGCGCGGCGCCTTTTCGAATATTATTTCCTACAACCCACATATTAAAAGCCTTCGGATTGTCCAAATCCGCTCGTATTCTGCCTACGGAAACCATGTCGGTTTTGATGCTGTCTATGGCAAGCGGATATATATTTTGAGCGGGATTATCCTTTATCAGTATCGGTTTGAAACTTTTCAAAGACTCTATGATATCGGATATGTTTGCAAATTTCTCGATTTCAAACCAAATACTTTCGGAATGACCGTAAAAAACAGGTATTCGCACTGCTGTGGCATTCACGGAAATATCGGTATTGTGCAAAATTTTCCTCGTTTCCCGAAGCATCTTCATTTCTTCCACGGTAAAACCGTTATCTTCAAAAACGTCAATCTGGGGAAGAGCATTAAAAGCAATTTGATGAGGATAGACATCTACGGTGGGTTCTTTATTTTCCAAAATATCTTTTGTTTGATTAATTAATTCTTCCACTGCCTTTTTACCTGTTCCGGATACCGCTTGATATGTGCTTACGATAATTTTTTTTATTCCGAAATTTTTGTATATGGGAAAAAGAGCCATAAGCATTTGAATTGTGGAACAATTCGGATTGGCTATAATTTTTTTGGGTATATTATGCAAATCTTTCGGATTTATTTCGGGAATAACCAACGGGACAAGATTATCCATTCTAAACGCATTGCTATTATCTATAACAATTGCGCCTTCCTTTGCCGCAATCGGTGCTATTTTTTTTGACGCTTTACTTCCGGCACTGAAAAGTGCGATGTCGATATCTGCAAAACAACCTTTCGTAACGGTTTCTACGGTAAATGTTTTGTCGGCGAATTTTAATTTTGTTCCGGCTGAATTTTCCGTGGCAAATAAACGAAGATTATCGATATTAAAATCAAACTCGGATAAAACCCTTAACATTTCTCTGCCGACCAAACCGGTGGCACCAACAATTGCAAAATTAAATTTTTTCATATCAAAAAAAGGCAACGGCAAATATCTACCGTTGCCGAATTTCTATTTTACTAATTGTTCATTTCTTCTTTGATAACTTCTGAAAGACGTTTTACACCTTCGACAATTTTTTCTTTGCTAACGTATGAAAAGTTTATTCTCATGGTGTTGGTTCCGCTTCCGTCACAATGGAAAACACTACCGATTACAAAAGCAACTTTTTTCTTAACCGCTTTATGGAATAAATTTTCCGCATCCATATTTTCTGGAAGATTTAAAAATAGGAACAATCCGCCTTTCGGTTTGGTCCACGTTACACCCTTTGGCATATATTCTTCAAATTTTTGAAGCATCACATCTCTTTTTTCTTTGTACAATTGAATGGTTCTGTTCAAACTTTCGTCAAATTTTCCGCTTTTGATATAGTTTGCCGTGATTCTTTGAACAAAAGGTGCCGTACATAAATCGGTGGCTTGTTTTGCAACTACGAATTTATCAACTATTCTCGGGTCGGCAATAACCCAACCGATTCTAAATCCGGGAAGTAATATTTTCGAAAATGTTCCCAATGTTATCACATGACCGGTTTTATCCAATGCAAACAAACTTTCTTGATGCTCACCTTCAAATCTTAATTCTTTATAAGGCGAATCTTCAACAATCAAAACATCAAATTTTTTGGCGATTTCGATTATTTCCTTTCTGCGAGCAGTAGGCATTGTGATACCGGCGGGATTTTGAAAATCGGGAATAAGATAGATAAATTTGGGCTTTTCACCTACGGATTTTAATGTTTCCAAAGTTTCTACCAATTTTTCGGGAATCATTCCCATATCATCCATAGGAATACCGATAGTTTTTGCTCTGTATGCGTTAAATGCACTTAATGCTCCGAGATATGAGGGCATTTCCACAATTATTTTGTCACCCGGATTGATAAAAATTTTTGTCAGCAAATCCAAACCTTGTTGCGAAGCCGTGGTTATTATCACATTATCGATTGTGATATCGAATCCTTTTTTACGATAATTTTCCACAATCAATTCCCTTAATTCGGTGTCTCCTTCGGTGCTACCGTATTGAAGGGCTTTTTTCACCTCTTCTTCATTGTTCATTAAATCGCTGATAACCGTTTTTAATTCTTCAATGGGAAATGATTCGGGCGCGGGTAATCCACCGGCAAATGAAATTATTTCTTTGTCCGCAGTAAGTTTCAAAAGTTCTCTAATTGCCGATTTTTTCATATTTTTCACATTATCCGACAGGATACTATCAAGATCTCGTACCATTCGATTGCCTCCGATTTTTATTTTTTTTCATTTAAGTTTTTTTTAAAGATGAATGTGTCAATTTGTTTTTTTATGTTTTGATATAATTCTTCTTTTATTCTGATTTCAAACTGATATTCATTGGTTTTTTCAAGATAATCTTCGCTTAAAATTTCCGCATTTTCATATAAAAAATTCACTAATGAACTCATTTCGACAGGAATTTGTATTTTGGCGGTAGTAGCATATTTTATCAAAAATTCGTTGATTTTTTCTATCAATTTTGAAAAACCGAAACCCGTTTTGGCGGAAATAAATACTGCATCGGGATATTCCTTTTGCAAGCGTTTCATCTCGAACATTAATTTTAAGTGTTCCAATTTGTCGCATTTATTAAAAACCATTAGGATATTTTTTTTCTTTATACCTATCTCTTTTAAAACATCATTTACATTCTCACAAAGTTTTTGCCAATTACCGTTTGAAAAATCGATTACATGCAAAAGCAAATCCGCTTCCAGTACTTCTTGCAAAGTGGTATGAAAAGAATCTATCAATTTATGCGGTAAATTTTCTATAAAACCTATTGTGTCGGTTAAAACCACATCTTTGTGAATATTTCCGAATTTAATAATTCTGGTAGTGGAATCCAATGTTGCAAACAGTTCGTTTTTCACGTAAACGCTTGATTTTGTAAGTTTGTTAAAGATAGTCGATTTGCCGGTGTTTGTATATCCCACCAAGGCTATTGAGGGGATGTTTTTGCGTTTTTTTCTTTTGGTCTCGAATGTCTTTTTTATGGTTTCCAGTTTTGATTTGATAATTTTAATTTTTTTTCTTATTTCACGTCTGTCTATCTCAATTTGTTTTTCACCCGGACCTCTAAATCCTATGCCGCCTTCTATTCGGGAAAGATGTGTCCATTTTCTTTTTAATTTTGTGTAGCCATATTCAAGTTGAGCCAATTCCACTTGCAATTTTGCCTGTTTTGTGTGAGCATGTTTTGCAAAAATATCCAAAATTAATTCCGTTTTATCCACCACGTTGCATTTTGTAAAATTTGCAATATTTCTCGATTGAGCGGGGGATAGGTTGTCATTAAAAACCAAAGTTCTTATTTTGTCTTCTCTTGCTTTGTTTTTAATTTCGGCAAGTTTACCTTTTCCTATATATGTGGACGAATT
>CAZUGB010000067.1:0-1824 GCA_964619925.1 uncultured Candidatus Cloacimonadota bacterium | reverse complement strand
TTTCGGAATTTGAAGAAGAGGATGAAAAATAATTCATGCGGGCGGTTTTATAACCGCCTTTTTTTTATAAGTTAAGTTATATTTTGCTAAATGTACCCAACTTTACCTTTTGAAATTTAATTATAACGGTTGTGCCTCTTTCTCTTTTAACTTCCAGTTCTCCATGCAATTCGTCCGTTTGCATTTTAATATACGCCATTCCAAAGCTTTTGGGATTTTTCAGATCCAAATCTTTGGGAAGACCCACACCGTTATCTTTTACAATGAGCATAAAAAAATCCTTTTGAGAGGTCATTTTTTTCAAAGATATTTCCACCGAATTATCCTTATGATTATCAGGAAAAGCATGTATTATGGCATTTGATACAAGTTCGTTAACCAAAATACCCAAAGGTAATGAGAGATTGGCATCAAAAACCAAATCGTCAATATCAAATTTGAATCTGATATTTCTACTGTTCGGATATGTTGATATTACATTATCAATTATTCTTCTAACGTATAAAGGTATTTGAATATCCAAAATATTATTATTTTTATACAAAAATCCCTGCAAAATTGCCATAGCTCTTATTCTATTAATATCTTTTTTTAGAATATCCAAAATTTTATCATCTTTTATAAAATAGCTTTGAATCTTTAAAACACTCAAAATAATTTGCAGATTATTTTTTACTCTGTGATGAACTTCATTTAATAGCATATTCTTTTCTTCAAGATCCTTTTTGATAATTTCTTCACTTTTTTTGAATTCTATTGCCACGGCAATTGTGTAAGCTACTGCTTCAAGCGAGGGTAAATCTTCTTTCGAATATTTGTGATTTTTTGAATAGGATTGTAATCCAAGAACCCCGATAGTTTCACTTTTTATCTTTAAAGGAATTCCTATCCAAATCTCCGGTAAAGCACCTACCAAATCAAACTTCCCTTCTTTTAACAATCTTTTGATGTCGCTTTTTGTAAGATAGAATGAATCTCTATTTTCCAAAACATATTGGGAAATTGTTTTTTTCTTAGGCAAAACAGTCATATTATCTTTTTCGTCAACATTAAAAACCAGTTTCAAATCTCCGCTTACATCGTCTTTTAAAATGATGAACATGTTGCTTGCATCAAACATTTTATTCAATTCATGACGAATTTTTTTGTAAAACTCGGAAAGACTTAAATCTTGAATTACCGCATATAAAATTTTTCCCAAGATTATATTTTTTTTGTTTTCCCTTTCCATTTTTGTAATATCAATTCCCGAAGCCAAAATAAGAGGAGAATCACCGATATTAAGTATCGTATTTTGCCATAAAATAGTTTTTTCTTCGCCATTTTTACAAAGCACATTGTTTTTTCGTTGTTTTTTTTCAGTTCTCGGATTTTCAAATAGAGCTTTAAAATATTTTTTTATAAATGTTCTTTTCGCTTTCGGGATAAAATTTTCTATCCAATCTTTTCCTAAAATTTCTTCCTTTTCGTACCCTAATGTTTTACATGTTTCGGGATTTGCAATTTTTACCTTCGCATTTTTATCAAGAACAACTATTAGTGTATTTGAATTTTCAAGATAAGAATTGAACATAATTTTTTCTTTGGCAATTTCCGATTCGGCTTTTATCAAAGAAGTAATATCTTCCGAAACTTTAAAAAAGTGAGTTATTTTACCTTTTTCGTCCGTAACGGGATAGATACTGGCATTTTCCCAAAAAAGTTCTCCGCTTCTCTTTCTGTTTATAAAAATATCATGCCATGACTTATTGGACTTAATAGTATTCCACAATCCTTTATAAAATTCTTCGTTGTGTTTGCCCGATTTTAAAATTCTTGGATTTT
>CAZUGB010000066.1:0-7704 GCA_964619925.1 uncultured Candidatus Cloacimonadota bacterium | reverse complement strand
CAGGACATAAAAAACATTCAAGCTATGATGAATAACCTAAATCAAAATGATCTTCTTATGATAGCGGAGAAAATAAACAAAGCCAATAAGATAATTATAGCGGCTATCGGAGCAAGCGAAACACTGGTGGATCTGTTTTATTACTATTTCGACGCAATTGGTAAAACATATACGAAACTAAAAGGATTTGGAATTTCCAAAAAAATGGAAATAATGGAAGTAAGTGATAAAGATGTGATTATCGGTATTAGTTTTCAAAGAATATTAAAAGAAGTTAAGGAAGTATTAGATTTTGCAAATAAGCACAATGCCACCACAATAGCAATTACGGATAGTAAAGCCAATTCCTTATCCGTAGCCGCCGATTATTCTTTAATTGCGCCGGTGGTTCCCACCACATTTAGTTTATCTATCACTGCACCTGTTTTATTGATAAATTTTCTATTGAATACAATAGCGGCTGAAAATCCAAAAAAAATTACCAAATATTTAAAAAAAACAAGGGAAAGTTGGAATACATTGCCGATATTTGCAGATTATTGATGAAAAGCGGAGGTAGAGTTATGTTTTTATGGATTAAGCGACTCCTAATATAAAAATATAAGAAAATAAAAAAATGAGTTAGGGGGAAAAATATCAAAAAACATTAGGAGGAAAAAATGATATTTTTCGCAAAAAAGATGCTAAAAAGGTTAATAATATTTTATCTTTTGATGATAATTCCCCTTTTTATGTCGGCAAAAATAGTCGATTCGGAATTATGTGAAAAAGTGGTGGAAAACAAATTAAAACAGTTAGGCAAATTCGATTTTAACATTGTAAAAAGAGAAAGAATTCCCATACAAAACGATTTGTCGATTATAGTTTATCATCTCAAACCAATTGGATTTATGGTGCTTTCAAATGATGACAGAATTTATCCCGTATTGGCTTATTCCACAACATCGGATTTTAAATTTGATAATAAAACCGCGACACAGTTTCTAAAAGAATCCGTAAAAAAGCAAATAAACAACATAAATCTAATACCGCAAAATATTATAGATTACAATAAAAGCAAATGGAATGAACTAAAATATTATTCGTATGGTTTCAGACCGGAACAATGGCCGCCCGAAGGCTCTACGAATACCGAAGGTTGGATTTTAACAAGGTGGAATCAAAGCTATCCTTATAACAAATTTTGTCCCCTTGATCCGGTTACGAATGTTCGAAGTTACGCGGGTTGTCCCTCAATAGCAATATCTCAAATAATAAATTATTACAAAATTATTCATGGCATTTCTTTTTCTGATAATGATGATTATCACCAATCCTTTTGGGGACGGGATTTTTGGATTGATGATGATTATGAGGATAGAGATTTTCCTTCTTTTCCGGAATTAAATAATTATTTGCATTCATTGGATAATGATTATCTATACACATTTAATGAAAACATCGGTGAAAACGAAAAAGCCGCTTTGATATTTGCCACGGGAGTAGCTGCCACTCAAGTTTATTCTTCGGAAGTTTCGGGAGTGTTTTATGAAAGTCAAGTATCGGATTCTTATGATAAATTTAATTATTCAAATGAAATCGTTTTGCCCGGAGAAACTTTTTATCAAAGAATTATAGACAACATTCAAAATGCAATGCCGGTTCAACTATCAGTGTTAACGGAAGACGAAGATGCGGGTCATCAATTGATTATTGACGGTTATAACACCGATGATTATTATCACTTGAATTTCGGATGGGGAGGAAGTTCGGACGGTTGGTACCATATTCCCGATGATATACCGTATAGCCTCACGGTTTTAAGTTGCGCTTTTGTCGATATTAATCCGCCCGCATTACCTTATGGTTTGATTATGGGTAATATTACCTTAAATCCCTTACCCGATGATTTTTCCAATCCTATCTTTTTATCGGCATATTCGAGAGTGGGATTGTATAATTTGGAAGTTCAGCCCTATGAAAATAGCAACAGTTATGTATATGCTTTTTCTTTACCGATAGGAAAATATGTCCTAAATGCATCATATAGCGGTTATGAAACAATTGAATCACAAAACGTCATTGTGGAAGAAAACGATATTTTAAATTTGGATTTCACTCTCGATAAAATGTTTGCTCCATATAATTTAATCGCATCTTATGAAAACGACGAAGTGGAATTAACGTGGGAATTTAATCCGAGCAAAGAATTTCATCATTTTAATATCTATCGAAAAACCGGTTATATTTTTTCTTTGATAGATACTACCACCGATTTAACTTACATTGATAATTCGGACTTATCAGCGGTGGATACTGCCTTTTATTATGTAACCGCAAAATATGCTCAAAACAACGAAAGTGAGCCGTCGGATACGGTATTTGTATATATCAATCTGGATGCGGAAAGTAATGAATTGGCGTCAATTTATCATCCGATAGTTTATCCGAATCCTTTTAATCCCGATACCAAAATTAAATTTTATGCGCATAAAATCGGAACTGCGGATTTGGAAATTTATAATTTGAAAGGACAGCTTATAAAAAGAAAGATAAAAACAATCCCTCAAAAGGGATATTATTCGTTTGATTGGAATGGTAAAGAAAATAGCGGCAAAACGGTATCCAGCGGTATTTATCTGTATAAATTGAAAGTGGATAATAAAATTTTTAAAGGGAAATTAACATTACTCAAATAACCGATTCCATATACATCTCATAGCGGTCTTAAACTGATAAGACCGCTTTTTTTTGTAAATCAAACATATTTGCTTGATAAAAAATATAATGTAAAAATTTTTGCATAAAAAAATATCGGAGGAATAATGAAAATAGCAATAGCAAGCGAAGAAAACAAAGGATTACAAAGCAGAGCCGCACACCATTTCGGCAGATGTCCGTATTATGTTTTTATAAATTTGGATAAAAATGATAATGTTACGAGTGTGGAAACCAAAGTTAATCCCTATTATAACGGACATGAACCCGGGGTGGTACCGCAATTTATCGCAAACGAAAAAGCCGATGTAATAATTTCCGGCGGTATGGGACCAAGGGCTATTGAATGGTTCAAACAATTGGGAGTTACGGCATTAACCGCTTCTGCAAATAGGGTGGAGGATGTATTGGAGATGTTTATAAAAAACCAAATTGCCGGAGCCGAGTCATGTCACGAAAGTGAACACGAACACGAGCATCATCATCATTAATAAAAAAGGGGCGTAAAAGCCCCTAATCTTTTTTTATGTATTCGTAATAATCTTTTTGTGAAGCATACGAACAGGTTTTGCAATCAAGTGAACAGGAATTGCATCTTAAATTTAATCTTTGGATGTATCCTTTGTTCGCAAGTAAAGACAACATTCCTTTTACCGCGGATTCGTCTGTTTTTAGTATTGCGGATAGCTCATAACTGCTTACTAATTTTTTTTCTTTGAAAATTTCCAATATTTCCTTTAACATCTATTTAACCGTGATTTCTTTGGCAACATTCGGAGGAATAATTATTTGAGCATCATGGATTTTTATTATCATATTGCTGTCTTTATCACCCTTTTTAATCACTTCCAAAATTGCATTGGGATAAATTCCCA
Source organism: uncultured Candidatus Cloacimonadota bacterium (assembly GCA_964619925.1). Taxonomy (GTDB): domain Bacteria; phylum Cloacimonadota; class Cloacimonadia; order Cloacimonadales; family TCS61; genus CAZUGB01. The sequence goes on along the minus strand of CAZUGB010000066.1, from coordinate 4,132 downwards.
TTTCCAGAGTTTTTCTGTTCAAATTTGAAACGACAATATATTTTCTGTTTTCTTGTGCATGAGTTAAAGGCATTGCCGGTTGCAAATGAAAACCGTGTCTTCTTTTTCTTAATTTTTTCCCTTCACCTCTACGTCCTTTACCGAAACCTTTACCAAATCCGAACATATCACACTCTTTTAATCCGTTTTATTTTTAGAAATCAATTTCAATGAAAATATAAGTAAAAAAATCATAAAAGACAACGAAATAATCCAAATTATGGAACTTTTCGGATGAATAACAATGCCGGAAAATTGATAATATATCACAGCAATAACCCAAGCCAAAAATGTTTGATAAAATACCGAAAAAGATGCCCATCTAAGGTTTGTTTCCTGATAAATAGCCGCTATGGTGGCTACGCAGGGAGAATAAAGCAAGATAAACAAAAGATATGCAAAAGCTCTGTTTTTATTTCCGAAAAAGTCTTTCATTGTATTTTTTCTTCCGGTTGTTTCGTCTTCTTCATTTTCGCTTGAAGATGAAAATCCGGCGGGTATTTCCCAAAAGGCTTCTTTAATATTTTTCCAAAAATTAAACTCTTGATTTTCTTTATCGGTTTTTTGTGGTGAAAAACTGTCATATAGGGAATTTAGCGTTCCGATAACGGATTCTTTGGCAAATATCCCTGTGAATATGCCCACGGTCGCAGGCCAGTTTTTTTTCGATACGCCCATGGGTGAAAATATCGGAGTAACTTTTTTACCCAAATAACTTAATATCGATTTTTGACTATCTTGATTTCCAAAACTACCGTCTTCACCTATCGAATTTAAAAAACTTAAAATTATCACAATTAAGATAATAATTTGACCGGCTTTCCACAAAAAGGATTTCAGTTTATTCCAAGTATGCATCATTATACCGTTGAACGTGGGTAGATGATAGGTGGGAAGTTCCATTACAAAAGTGGAAGCCTCACCCTTTAAAATTGTTTTTTTAAATATTAATCCTGAAATAATCGCCACGGTAATTCCGATTGAATAGAGCAAAAATATTATCAATCCGCCGTTTTTCGGGAAAAAAATCGAGGCGAAAAGTGCATAAACCGGAAGTCTTGCGCCACAGCTCATAAACGGATTTAACAAAATTGTTAGAACTCTGTCTCTATTGTTTTCCAGCGTTCTGGTTGCCAAAATTGCGGGGACATTACATCCGAAACCCACAAGCATTGGAATAAACGCTTTACCCGGCAGTCCGATATATTTCATGAATTTATCCATTACAAAAGCCGCTCTGCTTATATATCCCGAATCTTCCAAAATTGATAATGAAAGAAACATAAAAAAGATTGGGGGAATGAACGTGGATACGGTTTGGATACCTCCGCCTATACCTTGCGAAAGTAGTGTATTTAGCCACATAGGAACATGCATTGCAGAAAGAAGATGAGAAAAACCGTCCACAAATATGGTGCCGAAGAATTTATCAAAAAATGCAATAAACGGCGAACCAACTTTGATTACCAATGTAAAAATTATAAACATTACAAATAAGAAAAAAGGAATACCGATTATTCTGTTTAAAATAATTCTATCTATCGCTTCCGTAATATCTTTTTGCAATGCCGAGCTTCTTTTTACCACATCCGAAACCAAACCGTGAATAAAACCGTATCTTCCGTCCGCTATCACAATATCTATCGGATCACCGATGTGCTTTTCTATCTTTTTTATATCCTTTACAATTATTTCTTTGAATTTGTTTTTAGTCAATTCTATGGCAAGCTGATCGTTTTCCAATAACTTAATTGCCAACCATCTTGAATCCACATTGCTCAAATCGGCATATTCTTTAACTTTGGGAATAAGATTTTTAATGGCATTTTCCACCACACAATCATATTCGATTTTTGTTTTCGGAATATGTTTTTTGATCAGTTCGCTATCGATAACGGCTTTTAATTCTTCAACGCCTTCTTTTTTGTGTGCGATAGCGGGAATAACTTTGGTGTCAAGATGCTCCGCCAGATGTTCGATTTCTATTTTCATACCTTTTTGTTTTACAATGTCCATCATATTAAGCGTTACAATCATTGGTATTTTCATTTCCAAAAGTTGTGTGGTAAGATACAAATTTCTTTCAAGGTTTGAAGCATCTATAATATTAATTACCAGATCGGGTTTTTCCATTAATATAAATTCGCGCGAGATTTTTTCATCCAAAGAGTAAGCGGAAAAAGAATAAATACCGGGCAGGTCAACCACGGTGATTTCTTTATTATTGTAAGTATAAACACCTGTTTTTCTTTCTACCGTAACACCCGGCCAGTTTCCCACGGTTTGTTTTGCGCCGGTAAGAGCATTAAATAATGAAGTTTTACCGCAATTGGGATTTCCCGCCAAAGCTATTGTATATTTTTTCATTGAATCACCTCTATTTCCAAAGCGTCAGCTTCATCTTTTCTTAAACTTAAATTGAAGTCTTTTAATTTTATTTCTACGGGGTCTCCCAGTGGTGCAATCCTGATTAATTCGAATTCCGCATTTTTCACCAAGCCCATTCTTAATAATTTTTGTCTGTAATTTGCATCTCCGGTGGAATATCTTATCACTCTTGCTTTTTGTCCTATTTTCATTTCTTTTATTTTCATTTTTACCTCATGTTAACTGAAAATGATAATCATTATCAATAAGTTCGCAAAAAATTTTATTTTTTCTTACACTCACTGCAAATTCCTTTTGCCGTAAAATTCAATTCGGTAATATCAAAATCTATTGTTTTGGCCAAATCGTAATAAATTTTTTCTATTTCGTTTGAGGGCATTTCTACTATTTTGCCGCATTTAGAGCAGATAAAATGTAAATGGTGTGGTTGTTCGAAAATAGTTTCGTAGCAGTCGGTTTCCATGCAGGGAAGAACCTTTTTTATAAATCCCGCTTGAAGCAATAAATTTATGGTTCTGTAAATTGTGGCACGGGATATGGTTTGATGTTTTTTACGAATAATATCATAAATTTTTTCCACTTCGAAATGCTTGTTTTGTTTTAAAACCGTATCGAGTATAATTTCTCTTGCAACGGTTAATTTCAAGCCGTTTTTCTGTAAAAATTCCAAAAAGATTTTTTTTGCTTTTTTCATAATTACCTCTCTGCGAATGCGAATAATTCTCAATATCATTTTATGTCAAGATAAAATTTACCAAAGATGTATGATTTAAAGATAATTACTCTAAAACCTTTGAATTGTTTTATTAATTGATTCTTTTTCTGTTGTTCAAAATCATTAGATTTTTTAATTCTACGGTATTTTTTGCATTCAGCCAATCCGTTTGGAAATTTTTTTGACTCACCAAATTTGCTATTGATGCTAACGCTTTTAGGTGTAATAATCTTTTATCTTTTGTTCCTATCAATATGAAAACCGCTTTTACGGAATTGTCTTTATCCGAAAAGATGAAACCTTTTTTGTTTCTGACAATTGTCAAAAGCATTTGGTTTTTACCTTCAATAATTATATGGGGGATAGCCAGAAAATCGGAAACTACCGTGCCATATTCTTTTTGACGTTTCATAAATTTTTCTATCAAGGTATTTTTATCAATGTTAGTTTGTTTGGAAAAATAATCCGCAACTTTTCGTATCAGGTCTTTGTATTCCATTTTATCATCGAAATCATAAAATTTTGCTTCTCGCAAAAGTGAATCGAAATTATCTTGTTCGATATTATCACGATTTGCAATAATATCTCTTAGTTCGTCTTCGAGAGTATTTTCCAAAATTTGTTGGTCGGCAATTCTTTTTAATACATGCAAAAGAGCGTAATCTTTCTTTTTTACTTTTCTTCCGTATGCCATGTAAATAACCACACAGATAAAGAGGAATGAAAAACTAAGTTCTATTGCTTGACTACCCAATTCAATAATAAAAAAAGAAAATAAAAATATGGAAAAAATCTGTAACCAAGGGTAAAACGGAGCTTTAAAGCTGGGTTTGTAATTAGTGATTTTACTTTCTCTGAAAATAATTACCGATAGATTGGTAAGAACATAAGAAGTTAATATGATAGTGGAAGCGGCTTTTACTAGCATTTCCAAAGGCAAAAGCAAATATAAAAAAATAAAAAATCCCGTTACAAAGATTGATAAAATCG
>CAZUGB010000065.1:0-4936 GCA_964619925.1 uncultured Candidatus Cloacimonadota bacterium | reverse complement strand
TTTGAATAACAAAAACAAAAGAATTCAAAGCGATTGTATTAAAGTGTTGTATGAAATAGGGTATATTAAACCCGATATGATAGCCGGATATTATAAAACTTTTTTAAATTTGCTTACGAATAAAAATAATCGATTAATTTGGGGTGGAATGATTGCTTTGTCTTGTGTGGCAAAATTAAAATGCGAAGATATTTTCCCTCATATCGATTTGATTAAATCGGCAATGGAAAACGGAAGCGTGATAACCTACGACAAGGGAGTAAAAACTTTATCGGATATTGCGTCTTGCAATAAAAGGTTTAACAAGAAAATATTTCCTTACCTTATAAAAATTTTAAAAGATGCGCGTCCTCAAAGTTTTGCTCAATATTCCGAGAGTATATCCGTGGCGCTTACCAATGAAAACAAAGATGAATTCATAAACCTATTAACGGAAAAAAGAAAATATCTAAACGCACCGAGACTGAAACGCATAGATAAATTATTAAAAAAGATTAAATAAGAATAAAATTTAATCCCGATTTACCTTGTGTTATGATTTTATTATCAACTCTCGGTGAAAAACTTTTGAAAAACCGCAAAAATCAGCCGGTTTATTATGTGATAATATCAAATTTTATATTTACCTTCAATCGAGATGCTTGTTTATAATGTTTTTATTTGTAATTTGTTATCGAATTAATAATCCGAAAAGCGAATATGATATATCCTACAAATAAAAATGTGATTGACAAGATGTTAATTGATTTTGTTTCTGTTCTATAATAATACAAATAACACAGATAAATACTATAAGGAGAAGAGTATGAAAAAAAGCTTTTCAACAGCGGGTTTTTTACTTTTTTTGATTACTATGATCTCGTTGTTATTATCATCGGGTCTTTTTGCAGCTACGGATTATTCCGATTATATTGTAAAAGACTTAAAGGTTACCGATGATCCCAATGATGACGGATCTGGACTCATTGTAAGTTGGACTCCGCTACCTAAAGAAAAAAGAATCATCGAGTATCGCGTATATCGAGGCACCTCACCGGATTCATTATTCTTTGTTCAGAGTATCGAAGTTAATGTAAAAACAGGCGTTAGCGGTAAGGTAATGTATTATTACGACAAAGATTACAATTATTTTGTCGATATTCAAGCGCCGGGAAAACTAAAAAGAGAAAAAGGTCTTTCGGAAAAATATCATCTTTACAAAAGATATCCGAGAGATGTTAGCGTTACGGGTCCTCAACTTAAAAATTACGATGTTTTAGGTGTGATAAAAGAAAAAGAATTTTTGTATCATGCCAAAAAAATAGTCAAAGATAAAGACGGCGAAAAAAAATATTATGCCGGAATGAAGCTTTATCAAGTGGATATGTATAAAAAGCTAAAACCCGACACAAAATATTATTACACCGTTTTAACAGTAAGTGAAACACGAAAATATTATCCTCCTGCAAAACCGGTATGGGGAATACCCAGAGATAATGCTCCGGAAAAGCCTTCTACTCCCGTTTGTGTTTATTATCCCGATTTGAGCAGGTTACAATTTGAATGGAAACTTCCTCAGTTTAGAGACGATATATACCATCATATGATTTATCTGTTAAAAAAGGATGATAAGGAAAAATTTGATGCATATGTAGCCGAATTAAAGAAAAAAGAATTGAACGATTTGGCTATTAAAGAAGACTCTACGGTTGCTCCTTATGAAGTAAAATTAAAAAATCCCGCTCAACTTATATTTGTTAGAGAATCCGCCAATCCGTACACTTCTATGAATTATGCAAAAGTGGAAGTAAAAGACGGAAAAATTTTGGATGCCGATAATGATATTGATGTGGATATTGATGTGGAACATCTTGATAACTATTATTTTATGTTTTCCTTGGATGATTATTCCGGTTATCAATCATTTTCGGATTTTGCCGAAATTTCTTATGCAACAGCCAAAGATATTCCCACATTGCCTACTATGGTGGTAAAAGACAGACCCAAAGACAAAGGTGATTATAACTTGGTTATGTGGGGAAAACCCGTTGTTTATATTACAAATTCATACTATAAAAACGATGCAAAAACAAAACTCGTATTAAATTATGATTATTTCAAAAACGATTTGTATAAGATAAAAAATATCTTTTTTGATATATATGATGATAAAGGAAATCTAATCAAAAAAATTAACGAATACTATTTTGATAAAAAAATCATAGTAAAACTTCCAAACGGAGCAAAAACCAAAAAGCTATTTGTAAAAATCAGTTTAAAATGTAATAAACCGGTTGGAGATAATTATACTTTTTCACAAACTCTTGAATACGACAAGACCATAGAATCCTTAAAACCTTCGGATGTTTTCTTTGGAAACGAAAATATGACGGAATATCGTTATTATGTTTACAAAGTTAATAAATCCGGTACTAAATTTCATTTGGCAAAAAAATTCTCGGGACTTCAAAGACAACTTAATGACAATATCAGATATGAAGGCTCTTTCTATGTGTTGGTGTCAAAATATGATAAAGATAAAAATCTCTTCTTGGTTTCACCCGATTTTAGCGTTACAAGAGATGAAAAAAACGATGCTACGGTTCGTGCCTCTTTATTTAGAGAATCGATTCTTGGCAGTATAAAAAAATTGGAAGACAAAATTGCGGAATATAAAACAAAAATAGATTCCACAAAAGATGAGAACAAAATAAAAAGTTATCAAAGTGCTATCGAATATTATGAAAAACAGATCAAAGTAAAAAAAGAAAATCCGATTATCAAAAAAGCTCTTTCTTTCAAAAATGATAAGGATATGATTAAATATCTGCAAAAGGTAAGGGACAAATCCAGAAGAAGTTATAAATATAAAATTGTAAAAACAGACGGTAAAGGACATTTCGCCGAATCCGATGTTTACAAAGATAAAAACGGCAGCGAATATTTCTTCCCCTTACCTAATTGGTTAAATACCGATATGATACCGGCACTAATCGCTACATTGATTTTTGCATCTTTGGTTTTTATAATGGTATCAAAAGCTCGTAGAGGACACGATCTTTATATTAGACCGATTGCAGGTATCGAAGAAATTGATAACGCCATTGGTAGAGCCACGGAAATGGGACGACCGATTTTATTTGTTCCGGGACTTTCGGGAATTAGTGATGTGGCTACGCTAGCCGGTTTGGGTATTTTAAGTAGAGTTGCTAAAAAAGCGGCTGAATACGATACCAGAATCTTGGTTCCCGTAAGGGATTATATTGTTCTTCCCATAGCTCAGGAAATTATAAAAGAAGCTCATTACGAAGCCGGAAGACCCGACAGTTATGATAAAAATAGCGCTTTCTTTATCACAACCGCACAATTTGCTTTTGTAGCCGGTGTAAACGGTATTATGATAAGAGAAAAGACCGCTACGAATTTCTATATGGGTATGTTCTGGGCGGAAGCTCTTATTATGACGGAAACAGGAGCCGGAACAGGAGCAATCCAAATTTCGGGTACCGATGCAATAACTCAGATACCGTTCTTTATAACAACTTGCGATTATACTTTAATTGGTGAAGAGCTGTATGCCGCTTCGGCTTATTTGGTAAGAGAACCTCTTATGTTAGGAACACTTAAAGCGCAAGACTACACCAAATTGTTAATTATCATATTCATTGTCGTAGGAGCATTATTGTCATCCGCTCATTTTACGGCATTAATGGATGTATTCCCGGAAAAATAGGAGGATATAGATGAAAAGACAAATACCTTTGTTTATTGTAATGGGATTAGGATTTTTATTCGTTTTATATACATTTATTCCGCATAAAATTGCCCAGGATTTTTATGATTGGTACATGGATTGGACAAAAGCCATTTCTCCTTTTGCGATTATTTTGGGTGTACTTAGTTTGTTAATGGTTCACGGCGTTAGAATTTCAAGAAAGGCAAAGAATTGGCAATATAGTATTGTAGCACTTTTGGCGCTTGCTTTTACAACGTTTGCAGGATTTTATTGGGGAACCAATGAAGGAACTCCGTTTATGTGGCTTTTTAAAAATGTTCAAATGCCTATGAGTGCCACAATGTTTTCACTACTTGCTTTTTATATCGCTTCTGCGGCTTACAAGGCATTTAGAGCGCGTTCGCCCGAAGCTACCGTTCTTTTGTTGGCGGCTATTATTGTGATGTTAGGACAAGTTCCGATTGGTGCTATGATTTCCAAATGGATACCTAAAACTTCCACTTGGATTTTAAACGTTCCGAATCTTGCCGCCAAACGTGGAATTATGACCGGTGTGGGTTTGGGAATGACCGCCACCTCTTTAAAGATACTTCTTGGTATCGAAAGAACATATCTTGGAAATGACTAAAGGAGAAAATTATGAGTTTTGCAGAGAAAATACAATCTTTGGATAGAAGATGGGTTTATTTGATAGTTGCCTTGGCAATTATTATCCCTTTATTGATACCTTTTAATTCCAGAACGTATGTTACCGAACCTTCCGAAAATATTTATAAAATGATAGATTCTTACTCGGGAAGAGCAGATAAAGCCGTTTTATTATGCTTCTCACATGATGCTTCCACAATGGCGGAATTATTTCCTATGGAAGTTTCCATCTTGCGCCATTGTTTTTTAAGAAATGTGAAAGTATTCACAATTTGTTTTAGTACAGCCGCTGCACCACTTATGGATTATGCCATAAACACGGCGAAAAAACCTTACCCTAATATTAAATCCGGTATTAATTATGTTAATTTCGGTTTTAAACCTTCCACTATCCAAATACCCATTATTTTAGGTATGGGAGAGGATATAGCAGAAGCGGTAAAAACCGATGCGGAAGGAAGAAAGGTTGCAAACCTACCGATTATGAAAGGTATAAAAAACTATGATGATATGAATCTTGTAGTGGATGTTTCTGGTGCAGGAACAGTTTATACTTGGATTACTTATGCAAGA
>CAZUGB010000064.1:0-5844 GCA_964619925.1 uncultured Candidatus Cloacimonadota bacterium | reverse complement strand
CAGCGCTTCCGATTCCGCTTCTCTACAATACATTGCACCTTATGCAGGTGTTACTATGGGAGAATTTTTTAGAGATAACGGGAAACACGCACTAATCATCTATGATGATTTATCCAAACATGCCGTTTCTTACAGAGAACTTTCATTGCTACTTAGAAGACCGCCGGGTCGTGAAGCATATCCCGGAGATGTATTATATTTGCATTCTCGTCTTTTGGAAAGAGCTTCCAAACATAATGATAAATTAGGTGGCGGTTCTTTAACACCACTACCGATTATCGAAACACAAGCACATGATATCTCGGCTTATATCCCTACAAACGTGATTTCCATTACCGACGGACAGATTTATCTTAATAGCCGACTTTTTTATTCAGGCGTAAGACCGGCTATAAACGCAGGTTTGTCTGTTTCTCGTGTGGGTGGTAGCGCTCAGATTAAATCTATGAAACAAGTTACGGGACAATTGAGATTGGATTTGGCTCAATATGCCGAATTGGAAGCATTTTCTAAATTCGGTTCCGATCTTGATAAAGCAACACAAGCACAATTACGCAGAGGCGAAAGATTGATAGAGGTTCTTAAACAAGATCAATATCAACCGCTACCCGTGGAAAAAGAAATTTTTATTATCTTTATGGCAAACGAAGGTTTCTTAGATGAAGTGGAACTGGAAAAAGTAAAAGATGTGGAAAGAGAACTTTATAACTTATTGGATTCCGAATACAAAGAGTTATTACAAAAAATAAAAACCCAGAAAATTGATGATAACATGAAAGAAGAAATGAGGAAAGTTTGCCAAGAAGCCGTTAAGCGCGTGTAAATTGAGGAAACATGGCTAATATCAGAGATATAAAACGAAGAATCCAAAGTATAAAAAATACAAAACAGATAACCAATGCAATGAAAATGGTGGCGACAGCAAAATTGCGAAAAAGCAAAGATCGTATTTTGAATGCCAGACCTTATGCAAATCAGGTAAACAAAATATTACTTGATATAAAAGCACATAATCGATTTATACAATCACCGGTTTTTCAATCCGTGGAAAATCCACAAAAGCCTCTTTTAATAGTGGCTACATCCGATAGAGGTCTTTGCGGTTCCTTTAATCACAATATTATAAAAAAAGCCGTTTCAATGGTTTATGAAAACAAAAATTTGGATCTTATTTGCATTGGTAAAAAGGGCTATGATTATCTAAAAAAACGAACCGATAGAATTATCAAACACTATTTGGGCATCTTTAACGAAATGAATTTTGATATTTCCACCGAAATAGGCGATTATATTTTGGATTTATTTTTAAATCAAGGATACGATTCCATAGAAATTTTGTACAATGAATTTGTTTCGGTAATACAACAAAATGTTATTCATAAAAAAATATTTCCCGTAGAATTGCCCGAAGAAATAGAAAATCAAAATCTTATAGACTTCGAATATGAACCGGATGAAATTAGCATTATAAATGAAGTATTGAAAAAATATGTAGGAATAGAAATTTGGAGAGTAATGTTAGAATCGTCTGCTGCGGAACAAGGTGCAAGAATGACCGCTATGGATTCCGCTACCGACAATGCTACGGAACTAATAGGACAGTTAACATTGCACTATAACAGAGCAAGACAGGCTTCCATAACAAAAGAAATTATCGAAATATCTTCGGGAGCCGAAGCAATAAAATAGCAGGCATTAAATTATTTCTTGACTAAAAAAGGGATAATTTTGCTCTTTGATAAAAAAAATATCAGGAGAAAAGATGAAAAATAATTTGATTTACAAAATTATATCTGCAGTAGCTTTTATCGTATTGATATTTATTCTTGCATTGCCACAATTTTATAATGTGGATAGAAAAAGTAATACGGAAGCCTGTATTAGAAATATGAAAATAATCCACAATGCAATAAAAGAATATGTTTTGGAACAAAAAAAAGATTTTGATGGTGACCAAGACGATCTGATTAGAACCGGTTATTTAAAACACTCTTATTCCTGTCCGGAAGCAAAACCAGGGGATAAATATATCATTAGCGGAAAATATTTATCGGACGGTCAGGCTGAAGTTACCGTTATTTGTCCTGTTGAAAAGAAATTTCCGGATCATAAATTACCGGATAGTTTAAAATAATAAAAAAAATATCTGAAAACCTTCATTGTGAAAACAGTGGAGGTTTTTTATATTAAAATAGTATGAATTACTCTCAATTTTTAGATTACATTTTTCAAAGACATTCGGGAAATGTGAAACTCGGCTTGGATAGAATGCTTGCAATTTTGCAAAAAATGGATAATCCCGAAAAAAAACTGCAAGGGTTTCATATAGCTGGAACCAATGGCAAAGGTTCCACTGCCGCAATGTTGGAAGCGTTATCTATGTATCATAATTTCAAAACCGGGTTGAATACTTCGCCTCACCTTGTGGATTACAGAGAAAGAATCAGAATAAACAGAAAACAGATTACATTTGAAGAATTAAAAGAAATTTATACAAAATTTGAAGATATTTTTGAAAACTGGGAAGCTTCTTTTTTTGAAATTACCACGGCGATAGCTTTTTATTATTTTTATCGGGAAAAAGTGGATATTTCGATATTCGAAGTGGGATTAGGAGGCAGATTAGACGGCACAAATCCCTTTAATTCCGATATATCCGTTATCACGACAATAGGTTATGATCATACAAAAAGTCTTGGTGATAGTTTGGAAAAAATAGCTTTTGAAAAAGCGGGAATAATAAAAGAAAGCAAACCGTTAATATTGGGAGATTTGCCAAATATTGCCACAAAGGTGATATTAGAAATTGCAAAACAAAAAAAATCGGATGTTTATCAATACGGTACCAATTTTAAAGCGGAAAATATAAAAACGGACATTAACGGCACATCTTTCGATTTTTTATCGGATATAATTAATATCCGAGGAATTACAACAAATTTATTGGGAACTCATCAAGCCGTAAATGCTTCCATAGCTATTTATTCGTTTTTAAAATATATGCACCTCAAAGGATTAAGTTTTATAGAAGGAAATATAAAAAAAGCTTTAAAAAATGTAGTTTGGAACGGTAGGATGCAGATATTGTCTTATAATCCTACGGTGTTAATAGACGGAGCGCATAACGAAGAAGGTATTTCTGCTTTGATAAAAAATATGAAAATGATCTTTGAAGATAAAAAGATATTTTTTGTTATGGCAATTTTGAGAGATAAAAAATTGGATAATATTATTAAAATGATTTCTTCGATAGCATATAAGATTTATATTTCCAAAAATAATTCAACCCGTGCGGCGGAATTGGAAACGGAAGAAGAAATCGTGAAAAAATATCATAAAAATTATCAGGTTATTCCCGATGTTGTGGAAGCTATGGAAACAGCCAAAAAAGAAGCTTCCGACGAAGATGTGGTTTTGATATCCGGATCTTTATATACGATATCTGAAGTTTTAAAAAAATATAACGGTTAGGAGGAATGAATGAAAAATGACGACATAAAAGATGTAATAAAAGATTTGAATACCTATCACGAAGAAAAAGAACGTAAATATTTCGAAAGAAATTTGTTAAAACAAAAGTTGGGTAAAATTATTTTTGTTCTTGTGATTATTTTGGTTATTCTCGGTTTTATTTTATATCTGATTTTAAATCCCGGAGAAAAGGCGGAAACCGTTTATCATATAAATAACTTAATTAGTAGCAGTTTGGTATAAATGAAATTATATCTGTCTAAAAAAAAATCAAAAGAATATGGAATTTCTTTTAATTCGATAGATTATCATGATTATCAAAAGATAATAGAAGTATCCGGAAAAATAAATTCAAAAAGAAATTCTTTGGTAAATCCCGAAATTGCTATAACTCCTTCGGAATTGTATATTTATTCCATTTTTCCCAAAATTTATGAAATTGTTATAAAACGCTTTGAGCAAAGTGAATATATATCGATAAAGAACCTGTTTTTAGTTTCACTTTCCACATACGAAAAAAAAGAAATTGAAAATTTTTTAAAAAATTTTGAAGAAACATACGGAATAGATATTACGGAAAATACAAACAGTCTTTTTATTATAAAACTGCTAAATGAAAACCCCGCATTTAGAAAAATAGATGATTTATTATCCGATAAGGAATTAAAGGAAAAAACATTTTATTCAAAGATTTTTAAAAAAATAGAAGATGAATTGTCCGAATATAAATCGAAAAAGTTTAATAATAAATCTTTATTGGAATTTTTAAGAGAACCTTTTATTAACGAATCCGAAAGTATTTACAAACAACTTTTATTCATAATAAAAAATTGGAAAGATGTACTCGGGGATGAGATAGATTTTTTACTAAAAGCTATTGATTATTACAAAGAGGATAGAAAATTCGGTTTGCCCGGACCGGGACCTTCTCATATATATTCCTTTTTGGAAGATGAACCCGAACAATTTAGCGAAGATAAAGATTGGATGCCACATTTGGTATTGATAGCAAAAAGTACATTTGTATGGTTGTATCAATTATCAAAAAAATACAAAAGAGAAATAAAACATCTCGATCAGATTCCCGAAGAAGAATTTAAGTTGCTTCACGATAGAGGTTTTAGCGGTTTGTGGTTAATTGGCATTTGGCAAAGAAGTAAAATTTCTCAAAAGATAAAACAATTAACGGGACAAATAGATGCAATTGCGTCGGCATATTCTTTGGATGATTATCAAATAGCGGCGGAATTAGGCGGAGAAGAGGCATATATCAAATTAAAGGAAAAAGCTTGGAAATATCATATCAGATTGGCTTGCGATATGGTGCCAAATCACACGGGTATGGATTCCGATTGGATTGTAAATCATCCCGAATATTTTATGCAATTGGATTATCCGCCCTTTCCCTCATATACCTTTAATGGCGTTAATCTATCTGAAAAAAGCGAAATAAAAGTGTTTTTGGAAGACCATTATTATGATAAGTCCGATGCGGCGGTGGTTTTTAAGTTGATAGATAAAAATAACATTACCAGATATATATACCACGGAAATGACGGAACCAGTTTTCCTTGGAACGATACAGCCCAGCTTGATTATACAAAAGAATTTGTTCGGAAAGCCGTGATACAAAAAATCATTGAAGTGGCTCGCAGGTTTCCTATCATAAGATTTGATGCGGCAATGACTTTGGCAAAAAAACATTTTCAAAGACTATGGTTTCCACAACCCGGAAGCGGGGGAGCCATACCTTCCAGAGCTCAATTCGGTTTAACCAAAGAAGAATTTGATAAATTATTCCCGAAAGAATTTTGGAGAGAAGTGGTAGATAGAGTAGCCACCGAAGCCCCCGACACGTTGCTTTTGGCGGAAGCTTTTTGGATGATGGAAGGATATTTTGTGAGAACTTTGGGAATGCACAGAGTTTACAATAGCGCTTTTATGAATATGCTAAAAGACGAAGAAAACGCAAAATACAGAAAATCTATTTTTAATATTTTGGAGTTTAATCCGCAGATTTTGAAGCGATTTGTTAATTTTATGAGTAATCCCGACGAAGAAACGGCTATCAAGCAGTTCGGAGATAATGATAAATATTTCGGTGTGTGTATTCTTATGTCCACTATGCCCGGATTGCCTATGTTTGCTCATGGTCAAATAGAAGGTTATCATGAACGGTACGGTATGGAATATTACAAACCAAGGTGGGAAGAAGCGGAAAATATCAGTCTTATCGAAAGACACAATAGGGAGATATTTCCTCTTTTAAAAATGAGAAGATATTTTTCAGATGTAGAAAATTTTTATCTTTATGATTTTAATGTAGCCGATAATGAGATTAATGAAAATGTGTTTGTTTACTCAAATGAACAT
>CAZUGB010000063.1:0-30123 GCA_964619925.1 uncultured Candidatus Cloacimonadota bacterium | reverse complement strand
CCCCATTTCATATAAATCTTTAAATCATTGCTTCCTATCAACGCTTTTTCATTTTGTAAATCGGTAAAAGGAGGAATTGCATAATAAACTGTTTCGGAATTATATTGAAAACTCGGAACAGTTTGATTACCTTGTAAAGCTAACGTATAATGATATTTACCCAATGCGTAACACTGTGATTCATAAATCAAACTTCCGGGATGAAATCCTTCTTTGGAAGCAAATACCACAGAATCGGGATCGGATTTTATACCTGCCAAGTCAACCGCTCTATATACCAAAATAGTCGAATCTTGGAATGTGTCATAAATTGAATTATATGTATTTGGAGATAAAGCAGGAGTTGTATTTCTTGAAATTTCATAATAATAAGATTCTTTGTGTTTATATATAGAATACCATTGATTATAACCTTCGATGGGGATATACTCTCCGGTAATTGAACTTCTTTTCTTAAGCATAAATTCAAAATGGTCGGCTCTATCGCCTTCATTAAGTCCCAAGTCCAAATCTCGTATATCAAATTCCAAATAAATACCTTGTCCAACGGTTTTACCGTTTATTTTATCTTTGTCATCAAAAAGTATTTCCGGTTTTCTGGAAGAAGCGGTAAAATATTTTCTGGCTATATTACTTTCGGCACCTCTGTTATCCATACATTTTACTTCAAAAATACTTTTTACAATTGCACTGTCTCCTTCCGTATTATGAGCGGGGAAATTAATTAATGCATAAACATCTCTTGTCCAAATAGTGCCATATCCCGGAGTATCAGGAGTAGGAGTATTTTCATCAACATTAACACCGTCTTTATAATGATATACCCACCCATTATCATCAATATACATATGACCTGACGTGGCGATAGGATTTTCGTTTTGATCCAATACTCTATAAGCATAAAATTTTACAACGCCATCAACATCATGAGCTTCCCAAAATATTTTCTGTTGAAATAATTCGGGATCGGTACTCAAAGTATCGGTTCCGCCGTATGATGTAATTGTAATTGAGGGCGGTTGATTTGATTTTAATGATCCAGAACGACTACAGCCCGCTACCAATAGAAAAAGAAAAAGGACAATACCAAAAATCGGTATCCACTTTTTAAAACTACTCATTAAATCCTCCTGATCGGTTTATTTTTTTAATAATTTTAGTCAATTAGAGTTTTAAATATTATTCTTGCGATTTTAGTCAATAATTTTATTTTTTCAATCCCAATTTATACGCTTTTATCACGTTTTTTAATAACAAGGAGGTAGTAACCGAACCTACTCCCTTGGGCACAGGTGTGATTAATAAAGCTTTTTCATAACAACCGTCAAAATCCACATCTCCTACATATTTGTCCTTTCCGTCCTCGGTTATTAAATTAACTCCCACATCAATTACCACCGCATTTTGCTTAATCATATCATTTTTCACAAATCTTGCTCTTCCTATTGCGGCTATTAAAATATCGGCTTGCATAGTGATATTTTTCAAATCTTTTGTTCGACTATGACATACCGTAACCGTTGCATTGCCGGTTTCATCTTTTCTTAATAACAAATTTGCCAACGGTTTACCTACAATATTACTTCTTCCCAATACAACAATGTGTTTACCTTCGGTTTTTATCTTATAAAATCTTAACATTTCCAAAACCGCTTGCGGTGTACACGGGACAAAAGAATCTTTGCCCAACATCAATTTACCCAAATTTGTTGGATGAAATCCGTCCACATCTTTATCCGGATTGATAAATTCCGTGATAACATCATCATCAAACCCTTTTGGAAAAGGTTTTTGAAGCATAATACCATGAACATTTTCATCTTCATTCAATTTTTTAATTTCAGATAAAAATTGATCCTGAGTTATATCGGTATCAAATTTCTTTAATTCGGCATCTATTCCCACCTTTTGTGATTTTTTAAGTAAATTTTGGACATAAAATTCGGATGCGGGATTATCACCTATTTGCAAAATAACCAATTTCGGACTGCTTGCAAAAGTTTCAATCTCTTCTTTCAGATTCGCATAAATTTCTTTAATTAAGGGTTTTGCCAACAATTTTTTACTTTCCATAATTCCTCTTAATTCTTATTATTTTATTGGTTTTTCCGTTTTTAATTTCCAAAAATACAGCATTTAATTGCATACCGGTATCTGCAACTTCGTATCTTATCGGAACACCGGTTCTTATTTTTTTTATGATAATTTCTTTCTTTACTCCAATCACGGAATCATGACCTCCCGTCATTCCCACATCCGTCAAATATGCCGTTCCTTCGGATAAAATTTCTTCGTCGGCGGTTTGAATATGCGTATGTGTTCCCAACACCGCTGACACTTTGCCGTTTACATAATGAGCGAATGCCCTTTTTTCAGCCGTGGCTTCTGCATGAAAATCAACCAAAATGTTATTCGTTAGATTTGAAACGGTTTTATATATATTGTCAAAAGCTTCGAAAGGTGAGTTTGCAGGCGGCATAAAAGATTGCCCCGCAATATTTAATACAACAAGGCTTTCATTATCTTTTTTCAATTCATAAAATGTGTTTCCCGGTGCATTTGGCGAATAATTTATCGGTTTTAAAATTCGTTTTTCTTCTGATAAATAATCCAAAGAATCCCTTTTATCCCACAAATGATTTCCGGATGTAAACACATCTATACCCGCATCGAACAAAGGTTTTGCGGTTCGTCTGGTAATACCTTTCCCATGCGCAATATTTTCTCCGTTTGCTATAACAAAATCAATGGAAAATTCGTTTTTTACCGATGGCAGATTATTTACAATTAATTCTCTTCCGGGTCTTCCGAAAATATCTCCGATAAATAATATATTCATAATTTATTTTGCTATAGCCGATTCTCTTGTTTGTCTGATAACCACCACTTTGATTTGTCCGGGGTACTGTACCTCTTTTTCTATTTTGGAAGCAATATCGGAAGCTATATAAACGGTTTGATCTTCCGTTACAACACTGGGATCCACCATAATGCGCAATTCTCTACCGGCTTGAATTGCATAGGATTTATTCACACCGGTAACGCTATTTGCTATTTCTTCTATTTTAGATAATCTTTGCATATACGATTCCAGCATTTCTCTTCTGGCACCGGGTCTCGCTCCGGAAATAGCGTCGGCTATTTGAACCAATGAAGCGTAAATTGATATGGGTTCCACTTCTTCATGATGTGCTTCTATGGCATTAACAATAATTTTGCTTTCGCCGTTCTTTTTGGCTATATTAGCCCCTAATATTGCGTGAGAACCGTCAAATTCGTGATCTACGGCTTTGCCTATATCATGTAAAAAACCCGCTCTTCGCGCTATTTTTTGATCCAAGCCTAATTCCGCTGCAATCATACCGCTAATCCAACCTGTTTCCATAGAGTGTTTTAGTATATTCTGACCGTAACTTGTTCTGTATTTTAATCGTCCTATTATTTTGAATAAATTAGGTGAAATGTTATGAATATTCATTTCAATGCAAGCTTTTTTGCCTATTTCAATTAGGTTTTCGTCCATTTCCTTTTTTGTCTTTTCCAAAACCTGTTCTATTCGTCCCGGGTGTATTCTTCCGTCGGAAATAAGTTTTTCCAAAGTTATCTTGGCTATTTCTCTTCTTACGGGATCAAAACCGGAAAGAACTACGGCCTCGGGGGTATCGTCGATAATTAAATCTATTCCCGTGGCATTTTCAAAAGCTCTGATATTTCTACCTTCTCTACCTATAATTCTTCCTTTCATTTCATTGTCAGGCAATGTAACAACGGATACGGTGGATTCCACAACATAATCGACGGAAAGTCTTTGAATTGATGTGGCAAGAATATTTGTAGCGGTTTGATTGGCTTCCAATTTTATTTTTTCTATTTCGTCGCGTACGTCTTTTGCGGCTCGCTTTCTGGCTTCTTCTTTGATGGTATCCATTAAGATATTTATAGCCTGTTCTTTTGTTAAACCGGCTATTTGTTCCAATTTTTCCGATTGTTCCTTGATTAAAGCCTCTATTTTTTGTTCCTTGTTTTTTAATTCGCTTTCTTTCTTTTGAAGTCTTTTGTCAAAGTCATGCAACAAAGATTCTTTTTTATCAAGATTGGCTAATCGTTTTTCAAAGTTTGCAATTCTATCGTTGTATTTTTTTTCTAAAGCGTGTAATTCTTTTTTTCGTGATTCTATTTCATTTTCGTATCTTTTTTGCTCTTTATACCATTTTTCTTTTGCTTCTAAAATTGTAGCTTTTCGAATTGTTTCCGCTTCACTTTTCGCATCGTTAATAATTTTTTTTGCTAATTCGTTTGCTTCTAATATTTTTTCGTTTGCAATTCGTTTTTTTGCAAAAAAATAAACAAATGCGATTATCAGCCCGATTGCAAGTCCTATCAATATATTTATCATAATTTTTAACCTCGTTTATTTAAGATCCGCGGTACCGTGTATTACTGTTTTCTTCGAACCGTCCAAACAAAAGTGGACTTCTACCTTTTTTGCTTTGCAGATCCGGATCGTGTCCGGCTTGTGCGCCACAAATGGCTCGAATTCCTCTAACTATATTGGTTCCGAAACAAAATTAATATCACGAATACCGCAGATCATTATTTTAAATATTAATATCCGATGTAATTATATTCAAAGAGCTATCTATGTTGTTTAATTCCTCGGATAATTTTTTTACCTTTTCAATCTCTTTAAAATATTTTTCCGTAAGAGATAGCATAAAAAACACAAGCAGTTTTTGAACATCTACATTCGGATATTTCTCGTATAATTTTTCCAATTCGGTTTTTATGTAATCCGAATATTTGGAAATACTTTCAGGATCGTCGGTTTTAAAATAATATTTTCTACCTAAAAGTTCTATCTCAAAAGATTCCATAAACTACAAGTCCAAAACTTGATTTAAAACATCGTCGATTTTTGTAACGGCTTCTTCGGTTTCGGTTTTATACGAATCCAGTTTTGCCTGTAATTCTTCTATTTTTTTGTTTAATTCTTCAACCGTTGCATTAAGACTTTGTATATTTTTCTCCATTTCCTCGATTTTTACATTTTTTTCATAAATTGTTTGGTTCAATTCACCATTATTCTTTTGCAATTCTTCTTTTTCTTGTGTGAGATTAAGATACTTTTCCTTTAAATCTTTAAAATTGGCTATCAATTTTTGTATTTTTTCATTTAAACTCATATTTTCCATAAAAATCACCTCTCTTTTACTGAAAATTTATTTTTTAAATTTTTCATAATTTTTTCCATAACATTTTTCACATATTCATCTGTCAAAGTTTTTATTTCGGAATTTAAAACGATACTAAACGTTAAACTCCTAAACGATTTTTCTATGCCTTTGCCGTAGTATTCATCTATCAAAACAACTCTTTTGATGATTTTTTTATCAGCTTTTTTTATCTCGCCAATAATATCTTTCACTGCAAATTCTTTGGAAACAATAAAGGAAATATCTCTTATAACCGAAGGGAATTTCGGAATAGATTGAAATACGGGAACGGTAGAAGCCTTACTTGATTTTAAAACATCAAAATTGATTGTAAATGCAAAAACGGGTTGCTCTATATCATATTGCAAGGCTACTTTGGGATCGATTTTCCCAAAATGACCTATTGGTTTATGTGAGGATATATTAAGCGAAAGACCGGGTTGATAAAAACTTTCTCGGCTTTCATTAAAATCATACTTTTTAATGCCAACCGTTTCGAGCAAATCTTCTATCATTCCTTTTAAATCGAAGAAATCAACCGTTTTAGTATTTTCTTTCCAATAAGAAGCGTATAAGTTGCCGGTTATAATACCGGAAATTTCCAATGTTTCACTACCCAAAGCCGAACCGTCGTTGAAAAACACCTTATTCATCTCAAAAAGTTTAAGATCCTTTTCGCCGTGGTTGATATTGTAAATTGCATTTTTTAAAATATCAGGAAGCAACATCGTTCTCATTATCGAAAAACTTTGTCCGATAGGATTTTTTATCTTAATTGCTTTTCTCCTGATGTCTTCTTGGGGAATATTTAATCTGTTTGCATCTTCGGGATCGCCGAAACTCCAATTAACAACCTCAAAAAATCCGTATTTTACAAGTAAATCCTGAATGGTTCTTTTCAGATAAAAGGATTCTTTGTCCATTATCTTGGAAGTGTGAATTACTTTCGGCAAATTGTCATATCCGTGAAGTCTTATTATCTCTTCGATTAAATCGATTTCTCTGGGTAAATCTTTACGATAATGAGGAATTTCAAAATCAAGTTTGTCATTCGATTTTTTTATCAATTTTAATCCTAATGATGTAAGATAAGAAATTATTTTATCCTCGGATATCCTAAGTCCCAATACCTTTTCCACTCGGGAAGGTCGGAGAGATGTGATAACCGGTTTAAACTTTTCGGGATAAGAATCGAGAACACCTTCGTAAAGCTCTCCGCCGGCCAATTCCAAAACAAGCTGAGCCGCTCTTTTGCTAACGATTTCCGGTGTAACATCGGATAAATTTCGTTCGAATCTATAAGAAGAATCGGTAAATATTTTATGATATAAAGATGTTTTTCGTATTGAGGAATATAAAAAGTTAGCCGCTTCAATTACAATGTTTGTGGTATCTTCCGTGATGTGAGAATTATTACCTCCTATTACTCCTGCAAGAGCTATCGGTTTTTTGCTATCGGCAATCACAAGATCATTTTCGTTAAGTTCGTATTCATTATCATCCAAAGCGGGAAATTTTTCGCCTTTTTCGGCTTTTCTTACGATGATTGTGTGATCTTTTACTTTGTCGTAATCAAAAGCATGTAACGGATGCCCGTATTCCATCATAACAAAGTTTGTAATATCCACTATGTTATTTATGGGACGCAAACCTACCGATATTAATTTTCTTTTTAACCACTCCGGTGATTCTTTTACTTTGACGTTTTTTATTAATCTTGCGGTATATCTGGTACATAAAGAGGGTTCGTTATTTATCAACTTTAAACTTTCGGAAATCGGTTTTTTTATTTCATTTATTTCCACATTCGGCAATTGTAGCGGTTTATCCAATAATGCCGACAAATCTCTTGCAATACCTATGATTCCAAGTAAATCGGGTCTGTTTGGCGTAATTTCCACTTCATATACAGTATCGGACAAATGAAGATAATCCGCCAAAGAATCTCCAATATTGGCATTATTATCCAAAATCATAATACCGGAATGGTCATTGGAAAGGCCCAATTCGTCTTCGGCACAAAGCATTCCGTATGATTCCACTCCGCGAAGTTTTGCCTTTTTTATTTTTATTTCACCCACCTGACTACCAATGGGTGCAAATGCTACAAGCTGATTTACATCACAATTGGGCGCTCCGCAAATAACCTGCCAAACCTTTTCACCGTCGTCAACCTTGCAAACCGAAAGTTTATCGGCATTCGGATGTTTTTCTCTTTCGATTATCTTTGCTACTTTTATTTGTTTTAAATTTTCATAAAGTTTTTCTACTTTCTCCACCTCTATTCCCGAAAAAGTAAGACGTTCTTTTAGAGCTTCGGGAGAAAGATTAAATTTTATATAGTCTTTTAACCAATTATAGCTTATGTTCATATCTTTTACCTGAACTGTTTTAAAAATCTTACATCGTTTTCAAACAGCAATTTCATATTGGGAATTTTATATTTTAACATTGCCATTCTATCTATACCCAAACCAAAAGCATAACCGGTATAAGTTTCGGAATCTATACCCAAATTTTCCAAAACATTAGGATCAACCATTCCGGCGCCACCCATTTCCAACCAACCGCTACCTTTGCACACATTACAACCCTTTCCGCCGCAATTCACACAAACAATATCAATTTCGGCGCTCGGTTCGGTAAAGGGAAAAAAGTGAGGGCGTATTCGGGAGCTGATATTATCCCCGAAAATCATTTTAACAAAGATATTTAATATATCATTCAAATGTGCAAAAGTGATTCCTTTGTCCACGACCAAAGCTTCCACTTGATGAAAATTCGGAGAATGCGAGGCATCATTATCATTTCTGTAACAACGTCCCGGAGCGATAATCTTAATAGGGGGTTTATGGTTTTCCATCACTCTTATTTGCACCGTAGATGTTTGAGTTCGCAAAAGTACGTTATCGGTAATATAAAAAGTATCGGACAAATCCCGAGCAGGATGATCTTGAGGCGTATTTAAAGCGTCAAAATTATGATATTCATCTTCAATATCATATCCTTCCGCCACATCAAAACCCATGCTAATAAAACTATCTTCTATTTCACGCCAGATTTTAGTAATGGGATGCAAAGCACCTTTCGGCAATCTTCTGCCGGGCATTGTTAAATCCAATTTTTCATTGAGAAGAGTTTTTTTGTATTCCTCTTCTTTGATAACGGATTCTTTGTTTTTCAATAATTCGATAATTGATTTTTTTACTTCGTTTACGCTTTTTCCGAATTTAGGACGCTCTTCTTTTGGCAATTCACCCAGACGTTTCATTAGTGCCGATAATTGACTTTTTTTACCGGTATATTTGGATTTTAGGAGCAATAGATCCTGCATTGAAGAAGCAGAATCTATCTCCTTTTCGGCATCTTTTAAAATACTGGTTAGTTCCTGCTCTAACATAATGCTAATTCAAATGTTCTTTTGCAATATCACATAATTTTGAAAAGGCTTCCAAATCACTAAAAGCCAAATGAGCCAAAACTTTTCTATCTATTTCTACATCCGCTTTTTTAAGCCCGTTTATTAATCTGCTGTATGACAAATCATTCATTCTGGCGGCGGCATTTATTCTTATAATCCACAATTTTCTAAATTCTCTTCTACGAACTTTTCTATCGCGATACGAATATTGCAAGCCTTTTTCCACAGCTTCACGAGCGGTTCGGTATAATTTACTTCTACCGCCGATATAACCCTTTGCGGCTTTTAAATATTTATTTTTTCTATGTTTTGCAGCTACATTATTTGTTGATCTTGACATAATATTCTCCTTTTTTTATTATTTGGCAAGCATCTTTTTAATTCTTGGAACATCCGCTTTACTTGTCAAATCAGGTTTTCTTAGGTTTCTTTTTCTTTTTGCGCTCTTTTTGGTTAAGATATGATCATGGAATGCATGATTTCTTTTTAATTTTCCCGAAGCAGTAACTTTAAATCTTTTTGCAACCGCTCTTCTGGTTTTGATTTTTGGCATATTTCCTCCTGTATCAATCAATTAATTCTTCTTTTTTAGTTTCGTATATTTTATCGAAATCTTTCACGGGCGAGACAACCATTGATATTGTTCTGCCTTCATTTTTCGTAGGCGAATCAATAACTATCAGACCTTTTAGTTTTTCGGCGATTTTATCTAACAAATCAAAGCCTAATTCTTTGTGGGCTAATTGGCGTCCCTTAAAACGAACCGTGAATTTCACTTTGTTTTTTTGTTTTAAAAATTTCAGTGCATTTTTGATTTTAAAATTAAAATCATG
Source organism: uncultured Candidatus Cloacimonadota bacterium (assembly GCA_964619925.1). Taxonomy (GTDB): domain Bacteria; phylum Cloacimonadota; class Cloacimonadia; order Cloacimonadales; family TCS61; genus CAZUGB01. Next base: position 20,656 of record CAZUGB010000063.1, on the reverse strand, counting down.
CTCATCGGTATTCGGTCCGAATTTAATTTCTTTTAGCTGGACAATATGCTGGTTTTTACGAGCTTCCCGCATTTTTCTTTCTTTTTGATAATGATATTGTCCGAAATCAATAATCTTACAAACAGGCGGATTTACATTCGGGGCGATTTCCACCAAATCCAAATTTGCTTCTCTTGCCGCTCTTAAAGCTTCTTGCAAAGAAACTATACCTGCCTGCTTACCGTCTGCACCTATCAATCTTACCCTATCAGCGGTTATTTGACCGTTGATTCTTTCTTTCTCTACTGTGGGCTTGGTTTTTGCCTTACCCTTTCTAATTCTGATACTAATTTTCACCTCCAAAAAAAATAGCGGATGAAGCTATAATTCACCCGCTTATGAATATTTTTTTCTAACCTTACAAGTATTTTAACCACGTTAAAAACCGCAAGGTAGAAGCGGTTAGCTTCTTTTTCTTCTTAATTTGTGGCAAAAAATATTTCATACCTTGCAAAGTCAAGATTTTCATTTTTTTCACACGATATAAAACCTATCCGATTTATTATTTGCTATTCATCCAAAAATTAATTTCCTTGTTTGTAATAAATTGGCAAATAAATTAATAGCAAAGCACGTAAAATTCTTTACAATATTATTATATAAAAAAAAGTTAGCTGAAAAATGAATAATAGGAGGAAAAAATGAAGAAACCATTTATACTTTTTATACTTTTGATAATGTCGTTTTCTTTTTTATGGAGTATTGACGTTGTTTTTAAAGTAAATATGAATTATCAAATCCAACTTGGAAATTTTGATCCCGCTACCAATTTTGTGGATGTTGCCGGTAATTTTAACGGCTGGGGTGGCTCGGGCGCAATGGACGATACCGATGCAGACGGTATTTACGAACAAACACTTACAGGATTTAATGTGGGCGATAATCTGGAATTCAAATTCAGAATAAACGGTGACTGGAATACCGCCGAATTTCCCGGAGGAAGCAATAGAACCTATACAGTTATCGACGGCTCGAATGTTATTGATGTTTGGTACAACGATCAGGAAGCCACCGGCGAAGTTGCCACTATCACTTTTATCGTTGACGATTCCGGAAACCAAACTCACACGGCTTTTTATTTAAAAGGAAGCTGGGATTCAAACGGTGTTTACGATTCCGGTTGGAACGGTGGAGCGGAACATTCGGCTTTTTATGACGACGGAACTCACGGAGATGCCACAGCAGGTGATCATATTTTTACCGTTCAACAGGATCTTGTAAGCGATAACGGAGATCACAACTGGGAATGGGGTGTAAATGACGAAAATCATAACTGGTTAGACGGCAATTGGCAGTTTCAAGTAGTGGACGGAACCGCTCAAACTCTCACATACACTATCCCCGGCGGCACATCTCAGGATGTTGACGTTACATTTAACGTGGATATGTCCGTTCAATCGAATGTAACAAGCGTTCAATTGGCAGGTGATTTTACAAATTGGGGTGATAATGCCATTGAAATGATTGATATCGGAGACGGTCTTTGGACAATAACCGTTACATTCCCTCAAGGTTCCGATTATGATCACGAATACAAATTTATCAAAAACGGAACAGATTGGGAATCCATAGCAAACAGAACATTCACAATCGATGATAGCGAAGAATCCATGGATTTGCCGGTAGTTTATTTTAACAACGAAGAACCCACTCCTACAACCAACCAAGATGTAACCGTTACCTTTAAAGTATATATGGCAAAACTCGATTCCTCTTGGTATTCAAACGGTGTATCCATTCAAGGAAGTGTAGCTCCTTTGGATTGGAATGCCGGTTCCACACCCATGACGGTAACCTTGGGAAACGATAAACTTTATTATGTTAATGTAACGTTTCCGGCCGGTTCGCCTATTAACGTGGAATATAAATTTACCAGAAATGACGATAGCAGAGCTTGGCAATGGGAATCGGTAAATAACAGAAGTTTTACGATTAACGACAGTTCTTCCACTCAAACCTTGGAAGTTAATTATTGGAATGACGAAATGCCTGCACCGGAAAACGTTACCATTTCAATACAAGGTGATAACACTGTGATTAGCTGGGATGAAATACCCGGAGCTTCGGGATACAATATCTTTAGAGATACCGACCCGTTCGGCAATTTCGGGAATATGTTAAATACTCAGCCTATTGTAGGAACCAGTTACGTGGACACAAATTCCACGGGCGATGAAAAATATTTTTACAAAGTAAAAGCTTTCCAATAAAAAATTAAGCCCCGTTTTCGGGGCTTTTTTCTTGATTTGCAACTAAAAAAAATTATTGACACCTAAAAAACAAAATTTATATCTTGATTTGAGGTTAGTATGAAGGCAATAAAATTAAATAACGGTTTTTTTATTAGATTAGATAGAAACGAAATGATAATCTCCTCATTAAAAAATTTTTTAGATACTCAAAACATCAAAACAGCCTCCATTCAAGGTATAGGTGCGGTTCAAAAAATTGAAATCGGCAGATATAAAGTTGCAAATAAAAAATTTATTACAAAAAAATTTTACGGGGAATTTGAAGTGGTATCTTTAATAGGAAATATCACTTTATCACCCGATGACAATATAAATATTCATCTCCACATAGCTTTTGCAGATAAAGATTATCATCTTTTCGGCGGACATCTTGTGGAAGCTACGGTGAGTGCCACATTTGAAATCTTTGTAACACCTTATAACCAAACCGTAAAAAGAAAATTCGATAATGATACCGGATTAAATTTGATAGAATAAAAAGGAGGAGAAATGGCAGAACTTGTTACCGAAAGTGTTGCGGCAAATTTCTATGCTGTTGCATGGAATAAACTGGACGTGGGAATTATAAAAGAATTGCTTGATGAAAACGTCGAATACATTTTAAAAAAGAATAATCAGTCGCTGAAAGGCAGAAAAGACCTTCTCATTTATCTTCAAAAGAATATGAACAGGATAAAAAAAGCGCCCATTCAGTATGAAATTTATGCAGAAATAGCAGAAACGTTTGACGATAAGCAATGCGTACTTTTGGCACAGGGTGATGTGGACAAAATCAAAAACGCCGTATTTTTCACCGTGGAAAAGGGTAAAATTACCAAAATAATCGTGGACAAATATGATCCCGAAGTGGTTGTATGGCGTTCGGGCAATTATCCCGGAACAGAAGATCAACTTGCCTCTAACGAATATGTGGAAAACAAACCTAAGCTGGTTAGCTCTTTTACCGATGAAGAAGATTTTCAAGAAGAAAATCAAACCGAAGAAGAAATAGATATAAAGGAAATAAAAGAAAAATTTTTAGAAACACATCCCGAATACAATAAAAAGAAAAAGAATTATAAAAATCCAATTTTAGCCGCCGTTTTGGGATTTCTTTTACCCGGATTTGGCTTGTTTTACGTTTCTTTGAAACATGGTTTTTACAATTTAATCTCCGTTTTTACAGTTTCTCTTATTTATTTTATGCTCATAGTAAATACCGTATCCTCAAAAATGGCAGATCCTTCTTTTATCAATTCACCAAACTGGCATCATACATCGAGCTTTTCAGGGTTATTTTTGGGGATGTCTATTTTTGGAATTTTAATGAGAATTGGTTCGGCCGCATGGGGTTATTTTGCCGCAAAAAGCCAAAACGGATACTTTTTTGACTAAAAAAATTATTCTTTTCATCTTTTTTATATTAGGTGCAATAACCTTTTTAATCTCCCAAGAAATTCGTTGTGAATATTGCCACAAACCGATAACAGGCAAATATATAAAAATCGGCAATAAATACTATCATCCCGAACATTTTCTTTGTAATTATTGTCACAAACCAATTACATCACAAAAATTCATAGAATCAGACGGAAAATACTATCATAATGAATGCTTTTACAATAATGTGGTACCCCGTTGTTCCATTTGCGGTAAACCTCTAAAAGGAAAATATCTTACCAATTTTTGGGGCGAAAAATATCATCCTTATCATGAAAGTGAACTGAAAAAATGCGAATATTGTAACCGATTGATACAAAACGCTCCGATACCCGACGAAAACGGGTTTTATGTTTGTGATATATGCAAAAGAAAAGAAATTTCCGACTTGTTTCGCGCAAAAGATTTTATCAAAAAAATTAACCGCCTTTTGTATGGCTACGGTATAGATATAGATTTGTCCTTAGTAAAGATAAAAATCGGAAATCTAACGGATATGAAAAATAGCATCAAAAACGAAGATATAACCCCGGACCAAAAGGGTTTGGCGGAATGCAAAATTATAAAAAACGGACACAATCTGAAAAAAGAATACACCATTTTCATTTTAAAGGATATTCCGGATTTTGTTTTTGCCGAAATTGCCGCTCATGAATTGATGCATATTTGGATTTATGAAAACTGCCCTAAAAATCAGCAACCTGCTTTGGTGGAAGGTAGTTGTAATTATGCCGCATACTTGGTTTTAACCAAACTAACTTCCTACAACCCATATCGAATGATTAGCGTTCAACCGAAAGATGCCGAATATTCCATTTTACAATTAAACGAAAATACCGATCCCATATACGGAATCGGCTTTAAAAGAATAAAGAAGTATGCGGAAAAATTCGGCATTGAAATGTGGTTAAGCTACATAAAACATCATCAAAATTTACCGAAAAATTTCTAATTTATATTTGAATTTCAAATATTATTTTTTGTTTTTCCACTTTGCTATCAATTATTTCATAGCTATCCAATATCTTTTGCGCGGTGATAACTCCCTGCTCTTTATCATTGCAATATAATTTTCCGATAACTTCCCCGAATTCCATAGTATCACCTATCTTTTTGGTAAGATAGGCACCTGCCGAATAGTCCAAAACCGAATCCAACGTTTTTCTGCCTGCACCGATATTTACCAATGCGTAACCGATATTTTGGCTATTTATAGATTTTATCCAGCCTTGTCTGTCGGATATTATATCCAATTCATATTTAGCTTGAGGCAAAAGCGATAAATCATCACAAACAGCAGGATTTCCTCCCTGACTTTCAATAAACTTTTTCATAAATTCCAAAGCTTTACCGGATGTGATAACATCATTTACTTTTTTCTCTGCTTCTTCGGGCGAACCTACATTGCCGGATAAAATTAACATTTCTTTTGCCAATGTTCTTGTGATAATATCAATATCCGGTACATCCGCACCTTTCAGATATTCGATGGATTCTTTTATTTCAAGGGCATTACCTATATAAAAACCCAAGGGAGAATTCATATTCGTATAAACCACCGTAACCTTTTGTCCCAATTGTTCACCCGTATCTTTTAATAAATTTCCTAAAATTTTTGCCGTTTTTATATCCTTTATAAAAGCTCCTGTTCCCACTTTTAAATCAATCACCAGATTTTGAGCGCCTTCGGCGATTTTTTTGCTCATTATACTTGCCGTGATAAGCGGTAAACTTTCCACAGTGCCGGTTACATCTCTTAAGGCGTATATTCCCTTGTCAGCCGGAACCATTTCTTTAGATTGACTTACAATAGCCAAACCGAGACTGTTTACTTTTTCTTTAAATTCTTCTACCGAAAAATCCGTTCTAAAACCCGGAATTGACTCCAATTTGTCCAAAGTTCCGCCGGTATGCCCAAGTCCTCTTCCGGAAATCATAGGAATTTTCACTCCGCAAGCGGCTACTATCGGAGCCAACGGTATGGTTATTTTATCACCCACTCCGCCTGTGGAATGTTTGTCCACCGTATGCAAAGATTCGGGAAATTCTATTTTAACACCGGATTCAATATATATTTGGGTTAACGTTTTTACTTCTGAAGGAATCATATCTTTAAAAAATATCGCCATCAAAAAAGCCGACATCTGATATTCGGGAACTTCTCCGCTTAAATATGATTGAACAAAGTATTTTATCTCATCTCGCGTTAAAACTTCTCCGTTTCTTTTTTTTATAATTATTTCCACCGGATTATATTTCATTATCGCCTCCTGATTTTTGTAATTGGTAATTGTTTTTTAATCGATTATTTTGTCAAATTGAAATGCGTATCGGTTTTATTTAATTCAATGATTTATAAATTAAAAACCAAAATAGTTAGAACTTATCACCGAAAAAAAATTTATTAAAAAATGAAAAAACATCGGAACAAAAATAGAATTTGAAATTTTGTATAAATATCCCAAAATCATACCGAGAATAAAAATTTGAAGAAATGCAAAAATATCCAAATGGAACATCGCAAATATCATTGAAGATAATATAATTCCTCCCACGCCTTTGTTTTTATCCAATAAGTTCAAAATAATTCCGCGAAAAAAAAGCTCTTCAAAAAACGGCGGTATTACCGCTATAAAAAATATCACAACAAACCATTTATGATGCTTAAAAGAGGTAATTTGCCTAATAATATCAAAATAAGCGGAAAATTGAGGAAAAAATTTCAATGTTGCATAATTTAAAAAATTTATGATAAAAATTGAAGCTAATCCCAATAAAAACGCATAAATAAAATATTTCCAACTTGTTTTTACAAATCCGATGTCATCTTTTAACTTTATCTTATACAAAGAAATAAACAACAAAGAAGGAAGAAAAATAAAAATTAACTCCATTATCGAAATATTTATATAAGGATTGGAAATCCGAAAATTAAAAGAAAAAAATAAAACTATTGCAAAAAGAAAAACGATAAAGAAAATAATTGCGAACGGTTTGGTTGGTTTTATCAAAATAAAAAAGGGGACGGTTATTTAGCCGTCCCTAAAATAAATTATTATACTTTCGGAATAAAATCCGTTTTGTCATCAATAATTTTTACAAATTCTTTTAACAATTTAACCGAGCTTTCCAAATCTTTCAATGAGATAACTTCGTTGGGAGTATGCATATATCTGTTTGGAATACTGATAAGACCCGCCGCAACACCCGAACGAGTGGTTTGGATAACGTTTGCATCGGTTCCGGTACCTCTTGGTGCCGCTTCTATTTGATAATCCAACTTAATATTTTCAGCCGCTTTTTTTAGCAATTCAAACACTTTGGGATTAATATTGGCGCCCACGGAAATCACCGGACCTTTTCCAAGGCTTATATCACCCAAAAGTTCCTTTGACATATGCGGATAATCCGTAGCATGTGTAACGTCAATAGCAATACCTACATCGGGATTAATACCATACGCACTTGTGGTAGCTCCTCTTAAACCTATTTCTTCCTGAACTGATGAAACCGAATATAAATTCACATTAATTTCTTCGTTTGCCAATTCTTTAAGAAGATATCCCACTATAAAAACGCCAGCTTTATTATCGGTAGCTTTTGTGGTAACCAAATCTCTCGAAAGCATTTCCATACCGGGTGAAAATGTAATCGGATCTCCTACGGAAACTTTCTTTTCGGCGTCTTTTTTATCCTTTGCTCCGAAATCTATCCACAAATCGGAAATCTTTGCCGCTCTGTTTCTTTCTTCCGGTTTTAATAGATGAATGGGTTTTTTCCCGATAACACCGCGATACATCTTTTTGCCATGATAAATATTCACTCTTAATCCGGGCAAAAGACTGGTATCCACACCACCGATAGGTAAAAATCTTATGTAACCGTTGTTATCGATATAATTAACCATAAGTCCTATCTCATCGGAATGTCCTACAACCATAACTTTTAATTTGCCTTTACCTTTTTTAAGAGCTATCACATTACCGTGAACATCTGTTTTTACCTCGTCGGCATAATCCTTTACAAAATTTCGATAAACCTCTTGTGCCGGTTGTTCAAAACCTGATGGTGAAGGTGATTCTACAAGTGCTTTAAAGAATTTCTTTGCTTCTCTTTCCATTCTGTTTTTCTCCTTTATATTTTAACAATTATTTGCCACACCGCTTGCAAACGGATTCAAAGATTCTTCTTCTCTTTTCTTTTTATAATTTGCCTGATGAGGAATAATGCACAAAAACCGCATTAGCGTATTGCCGGTATTCTTAAATCTGTGCATCATATTAGGTTCTATATACAATACATCCCAAGGTTTAAAGGGTTTTTCACCGTCTTCGGTAACCAATACGCCTTCGCCTTCCAAAATAAACGATTCATGTTCCCAATCATGTTTATGATACGGGGTATAACCTCCGGGTTGAACCTCAAACATTCTCAAAGCGAAATTAGGGGCATTGTCTTTTTGAGATATAAGCCAACGAATTTTGGTATCTTTGGCACCTTCTATATCCACATTTTCCAATTCCACTTCGTCATAATGAACCAATTTCATCTTTTCCCCCGAATTTTTTTAGACTGATACCACTTCTACAACTTCCGGTATTTCATCTTTTAGAACTCTTTCTATACCGGCTTTTAACGTGAGAATAGACATCGGACAACTTCCGCAAGCTCCTTGCAGACGAACTTCCACTACATTGTCTTCACGAATATTCACAAGTTCACAATCTCCGCCGTCAGCTTGCAGAGCAGGTCGAACTTTGTCCAAGACCTCTTGAACTCTTTCTCTTGAAATCATATTGTTTCCTCCGATTGTTTTTCTTTAAAATCTAACAAAATTTATCAAACATAACAAGATTTTTTATTCTTTTTTTTTGACTAATAATTCATAAAATTTTTGTTTCTATCCACTTTAAAACATCTTCCATTCCGTTTTTTTTCAAAGAAGAAAAAGGCAAAATTTCTTGCGAGGTTACACCAAATTCAGCGGAAAGTTTTTTTATTGTTTTGCCAATTAACGTTTTTTTTATTTTATCCGATTTGGTTGCCACTATCAAATACGGTATGCGATAGCTTTTTAAATAATCAGCCATCATAACATCTTTTTTATCCGCATTGTGTCTAATATCCACAAGCATGATAATGCCTTTTAAGCCTTCTCGCTCCGAAAGATATGTGTTTATTATTTTCTTCCATTTTTCACGTTCGGCAAAACTTACTTTTGCATAACCGTATCCGGGTAAATCCACAAAATTCATAAATCCGTCTTCACCGTTTTGATTCTTAAATCTTACTTTAAAAAAATTTATCAGCTTTGTTTTGCCCGGGCTGGAACTTACTTTTGCTATCATTTTTCTTCCGAGTAGCGTATTTATCATAGATGATTTTCCCACATTGGATTTTCCCACAAACGCAATATCGTTGTATTCGGAAGAAGGATAATCTGCCGGTTTTACCGCACTTTTTATAAAAACGGAATCAACTATTCTTATCATTTATAATATACAACGGAAGATGTATCGGATTCCCAAACTTCTATTTCCGAAAGATTGCAATTTTCTGTTGATAATCTCTTTTCCAAATATTGATATATGAATTTTGCTATGTTTTCCGAAGTGGGATTGATATTTTTAAATTCGTCCAAGTCATTTAAAAATTTATGGTCAAGATAATCCATAACGCTATTCAAATGTTTTTTGATAATGCCAAAATCAATGGACAATCCTATCTCGTCGGTTTGATTGCACACAATACCCACGCGCACTTTCCAATTGTGTCCATGAACATTTTTGCAAGCTCCGTCGTATCCTATCAATTGATGTGCCGACGAAAATTTTGATACTACATTAAGTTTATACAAATTATCCTCCTGCTAAGTTACTTTTATTATTGTTTTACATTCCGCTTTCATAAGCATTTTTCCCGATATTTTCACATTGCCTTCAAAAACAATATCTCCCGTAATTTTCAAATAATCACATTCTTTTAACGAAGGCACATCTACAAAACGCATTTTAAAATCATCTATTGATTTGTAATATTTTTCGTCGAGTTCTATTAGCGGAAGTGGTTTTTTTGTGGTTTTTATCAGGTGAAAATCTTTTGTTAAGTCGAAAATATCGGATTCTAACAAAAGCAAATCGTTTGTTTTTTTTACAGGCAAAAATCTGCTACGCGGAACAATCATAGCCTTTGAACCCTCAAAAAGCTGAATTGCCGCTCCCATTGCGGATTCCAATTGATATACTTTTGTTCCGTCCACTTCTTTGCCGTTTAATATCAAAGGCAAGGGTAAAAAATTATGATTTTCTTCCAACTTTCTTTTTAAAACTTTTAGATTTACCCACAATGAATTTGTATTAAAAAATCTATATTTATTCACATTTTGAAATTCTTTTATATCTTCTTTGGGACATTGAGCCGTTTCCCTTAAAAGCAATTGTCCGTCTTTTGTTTCTGCAAGATGACCGCCTTTTTTATCCAATTCCGTTCTGATAGCTACTTCCATTAAAAAAGGTACATTTTGTTTTTTGATATGATAATAAATTTTGTCGTCATATATCGCACCGAGATTATCGGAATTGGAAATAAAAGCGTATTCATATCCCTTTGCCAAAAGTTTATCCAATAAACCCGACGTAGCCATCACGGAATAAATTTCACCATGTCCGGGCGGATTCCAATTTTTTTTGTCCTCTTCGTTTTCCAAAGGGGATAAATCTTCTCTTTTTATTTTCGGATATTTATTTTGTACAAAATCCAAACCCAAATCTTCCACACTCAAATCGGGATATTTTTTTAAGAAATCCAATGTGTCCTTTTGCGTATTAAAACTGTTCATAAATAAAATCGGTAAATTGGTGCGGGTATTTTTTCTTATTACCAAAATCTGATTTGCTATAATATCCAAAAACGTATAACCTTTTTTTACGGGCAATAAAGATTTTGCCTTATTTAAACCCATACTCGTTCCTAAACCACCGTTTAATTTTATTATAACCAAATCATTCGGTTTAATCTCATTAGGGGATAATTGCGTATAATCTATAATATTTTTTTCACTGGGCGGTTTGATTTCCGATTCAGGAATTTTTCCGGTTTCACCTTTCAGAACCAAATTATAATAATATTCAAACGACTTAATCACGGTATCATTCAAACCCGCTTTTTTCATTTTTTCCACAAGTTTATCAAGTTTGGAATTCATCTAATCCTCCAAAAAATTAATTTTTCGTTCAATGGAATATGATCTGTCTTTCGTTAGTTTTCTATTTTGATTTATTATCAATTCTCCCAAAAGTCCAATGGAAAAAAATTGTATTCCCAACATTATCAAAAGCACCGCCAAAAACAAAAGGGGTCTGTTGTAAAGAGGTTGATGGTAAAAAACCTTTAATATTGTGAGCCACAATCCTATGATAAAACCGATTGAGGATAAAATCACACCGATTCCGCCGAAGAGATACAATGGCGTTCTAATATATTGAGTAACAAGTTTCACCGTTAATAAATCCAAAAATCCTCTCATATATCTTTCAAAACCGTATTTTGACTTTCCAAATTGTCTTTTGCGATGCTCCACTTCTATCTCGGTAACCTTAAAACCTTTTGCATTTGCCAATGCCGGTATATATCTGTGCATCTCACCATAAATGTCTATTTCTCTTATTAACTCTTTTTTGTATGCCTTAAAACCGCAATTATAGTCGTGAAGCTTTAATTTAAATGCCGAAGATGTAACAAAATTGAATATTTTGGAAGGGAATGTTTTTGATATGGGATCATGTCTTTTTTTCTTCCAACCTGTTACCATATCATAACCGTTTTCCAATTTTTCCAAAAATCTTGGTATTTCCTTGGGATTATCTTGCAAATCGGAATCCATGGTAAACACATAATCGCCATGAGACGCATCAAATCCTACCTGCAAAGCCGCCGCTTTACCGAAATTTTTCCTAAATTTTATAATTTTTACGTTTTTGTCATTTTGAGCAAGTTTCAAAAGAATATTGTAACTATTATCCTTGGAACCGTCATCAACAAATATTATTTCATAGGAAGATTTGTATTTTTCAGGTAGATTATAAATTATCTCCTCATAAAGTTGATTTAAACTTTCTTCCTCATTAAAAACGGGTATTACAAATGATACTTTCATTTTTCTCCTTTTAAAAAGCATTTAAGATACAAAAAAACTGATAATCAACATAACAAATCCGGAAATCAAAGGAATTTTGATATTGTCATCAATAGGAATTTCCGCAAGTTCGGCCAAAGCCGTAGATAACGATCCGAAAAACGCAATTACGGGATTTGGCATAAAAAAAAGCGCATATATAAATGTACCCACAAAACAAGCCAAGGTTCCTTCGAGACTTTTTTTATTTTGAAATTTTCTTTTCCCGACCGATTTTCCCACTATCGCCGCCAAGGTATCACCTATGGACAAAAATGACAATGCCAAAAAAGCAATATCAGCAGGAAACAACGCTATAGACAAAACCGATGACATCAATAAATAGGTGGCGCCGGTAAAATCATTATGTTCATGCTTTCTTATTATCAATCCGAAAATATTATAAAAAATATTTTTAAACGTTTTATTTTGAAGACGAAATAATTCTATCAAAAAAGCTATCACCGTGATAGGAACCAAAAAAAGAAAAAACGTTCTTCTATCGCTGTGAAAAACAAATCTATAAGACAAGGGGATTATCAAAGATCCTATATGAATTGCTTTTCGATATGTTTCTGTTAAAAGAGATTTTTTCATTTCTTTACTTTTGATACGATAAATGCTTTGGCTATTTCCATAACCAATTTGGGATCTTCTTTTATCGCTTCTTTGAATAGAGTGGCGGTTGTAAATTTTTCCGGTGGAATTTTACTGCAATTTTCCACAATACTATCCAATTTTTCATCTTTCATATATAAAAATTTATCTTTCATTTTGAACATTGTTTTTTGAGTGTTGCCCAATCTTTTATCCCACTCTTTCCTATACTTTTTCAAAAATTTTTTATCAAATCTTTGTTTCTTAACGGCTTCCGCCGCAACTTTGCCTGCTATGCTACCCGCTATCATGGCTTGCACTATTCCGCCGCCCGAAATCGGATTTACCTGTCTTGCCGCATCTCCCACCAACATAATATTATCTGCCACTATCTCTTTTAATGTAGCCGCAGTGGGTACTCCGCCACAAACCGTATAAGATTTTTTGGCATTGGGAAACTTCTTTTCTATAAACTCATCAAGATACTCTTTCGGTGACTTATTTTTTGCCATATTTCCGGCTATTCCTATACCCACATTTGCAGTGGATTTTGATTTTGGAAAAACCCACACATATCCGCCGGGTGCAATCTTTTCTCCGAAATAAAAATCACACGTATCATCCGCCACATCTATATCGGTAAGGGTATATTGAACACAAGTATCTATGTCTTGCAAAGAAACATCGGTTTTCAAACCGGCCCATCTGCCTACACGAGATTCCACACCGTCCGCACCTATGATAATATCACCTTTTACTATCTTTTCCTCACCGAATGAGGTATATTTTACACCTGCAATTCTATCGTTTTCAAAATATAACCCCGTAACGTTGGCTTTGGTTAGTAAAACAGCTCCGTATTTACAAGCCAAATCACACAATGCCGTATCAAAAAGTCGTCTTTCCAAAACAAATCCGGTATCATTATTCATAACCAAAGATTCACCGGAAGGCGAAACCAATTTTGCTTTGTTTATAGTGGTGGCAATCCATCTGTCATCCAATTCTATAAAAGGTTCTATACCTTTTTTCGATACTCCTTCCGCACATCTGACAGGAATCCCGGGTTCTCTGTCTCTTTCCAAAATTAAAACTTTTGCACCGTTTTCCGCGGCAAATCTCGCCGTTACCGAACCTGCCGGTCCCGCACCTACTACTATCACATCATATTTATCCATTATCTCGCTCCTCAACAGCTTTTACGGGACATACCACTACACACTTATAACAATTTATGCACTTGTTATTATCAATTTCCACTTTAAATTCCCAAACTTCTATTGCATCAACGGGACATACCGCCACACATGTACCGCAAATATCGCATTTTTCGTTATTTATTTTTAGCATATCTTCTCCGAAATCTATATTTAAAAGTGTTTTTTACTTCTTTTTTCAATGTTTTAATGTCAAGTAAAAATGTTTTCTCTTTAGTTACTTAAACTTTGTAATAATTTCCTTAATATTTTAAACCCCAAGCTCTATTTTCAAAATATAAAAAATTTATCCGAATCGCACAATATAGATTGACGAATTTGGCAACTAACCAAATTTAAACCCAAAATAAGTTTAGGACAAACGAAAACTATGAAAGCAACCAAGATAATAATTACGTTAGCAATGCTTTTGGTAATTTTTACGGAAACAATAATAATAAAAAAAATGCGAAAAAAATTAAAGAACGTTAAGGTTATCACGGTAAAAAACGATTCTTTACAAGTTATCTCACCATATAAATTAAGCGGAAAGCAATTCTTATTTACCACATCTTTTTATGATAAATTTTCAAAATATCATTCACCTTTTAATGACGGGCTAACATTTAGACAATTATTAAAAAAATATATCAGAAATCGTTGGACCGATTATTACGGCGCCAAAAGAGGGTATCGCAATTGCCGAAGAATACACGAAGGAATAGATTTTTTCGTACCCGAAAACACACCCGTTTATCCAATCGCAGATTTTGGAATTGTAGTATTTGCTACGGATAATCCTCACTTTATGTACAAAGTTCCTTGTAAAAGAAAAAACGGTAAAATTGACAGTGTTAGAGTGGAATACGGAAAAGTGGTAAGAATTGTCTATCCAGAAGGAATAGAAAGTGTTTATGCTCATCTAAACAAAATCTTTGTAAAAACCGGTGATTTGGTAGGTAAAAATACAAAAGTGGGACTAACGGGGGTAACCGGAAACCTTGTTCGTAGCGGAAAACCTTCGCATTTGCACCTCGAATTAAGAGACTACAATGGAAAATCTTTTAATCCGCTGGATAGATTATATTTCGATAAAACCAATATCGAAAATTTCCTAAAATATATAGAAATAAAAAAAGAAAATTAATTATTTTTCTAACAACTTGGAAATTTTAATTTCTATCTGCTCTCCGGTTTCCATATTTTTTTTTATAACAACATTTTTTGATAATTCATCTTCACCAAGGATAAGAGTATATTTTGCACCAAGTTTATTTGCGGCTTTCATTTGAGACTTCATTGAAATTTTATCTATCAAAAATTCCACATCATACCCCATCATTCTCATTTGATTAATAAGAACAATGGCTTTTTTTCGAGCCTCTTCTCCTATTGCAACAAAATAATATTTTGGATTTGGTAAATCGCCGAAGCTCAGATTCTCTTGCTCCATTGAAAAAATTAATCTTTCAAAACCTCCTGCAAAACCGATAGCGGAAACATCCTTACCTCCCAATTCCTTTACCAAACCGTCATATCTTCCGCCACCCAAAAGGGCATTTTGAGCTCCGAGATTATTGTTTATTATTTCAAAAGCCGTTTTTGTGTAATAATCCAAACCGCGTACAATTTTCGGATTAACCACATAAGGAATTTCCAATAAACTCAAATAGCTTTGAACTTCTTCAAAATGTTTTGAACTTTCTTCATCAAGATATTGCAACATCGACGGTGCATCCTGAGCAATTTTTTTACAAGTGGGAACCTTACAATCCAAAACACGTTTGGGATTACGCTCCAATCTACTTTGACAATCGGGACAAAGCTCATTGTAATAGGGTGTAAAATATTCAATCAAAACCTTATTATATTTTTCCGAGCTTTTTTTATTTCCGATACTATTTATCTCCAATGAAAAATTGCTAAGACCCAACTTCTTTAAAAAATTATAACCGAGAGAAATTACTTCGGCATCCACATATGGATGATCATTTCCAAAATACTCCACTCCATACTGATAAAATTGACGATATCTTCCCTTTTGCGGTCTGTCATACCTGAACATCGGACCGATATAAAATAATTTTACATTATTATCGAATTTACCCAAATTGTTTTGAACGAACGAACGAACGACCGAGGCTGTTCCTTCGGGACGCAATGCAAAACTACGTCCCTTTTTATCCGAAAATTTATACATCTCTTTTTGAACTATATCGGTAGTATCGCCTACGCTTCGCTCAAATAAATCCGCCTTTTCAAAAATTGGCGTTACTATTTCTTTGAAATTATATGCTTTTGCCGTTTCCCTGAATATTTTTTGGATGTATTGCCACTTATAACTGTCTTGCGGCAATATATCGTAGGTCCCTCTCGGAAGAGTATATGCCATACTTTTATTGATTTCCTTTTATTTTTTCATATTTTGCTTTCATTCTTTCATAAGATGATTTCAAAATGCTATTGGTTTCTCTTAATGTTTCTATTTGTTTTTTTAATTCGTTGTTTTCTTTTTCCAGTTTTTTTGCATATTTATTTTGTCTTTTTATATTATCCAAAGCCGATAGAAGTACTGTATTATCCTTTTTTAACTTTTTATATTTTTCTAATAAATCCGCATATTTTATATCTAAATCATTTTTAGCCGAAGACATATCTCTATATTGCTGTGTAATATTTTCTTTCCCTTTCAATTCAATTTTCAAGTTTGCAATCTGGTCATCCATTTTATCAATTACTTCATCTTTTTTATTAAGCTGTGCATTCAATTGCTCTTTTTCTTTTACCACTCTGTTTATAACTGTTTTCAATTCGGTTATTTGGCTTTTCAATTGAGCAATTTCCGATTGTAATTTTATGTTTTCTTTATTCTTTTGGCTTATCTGAGTTTCATATCCCGCTATCTTAGTTTGAAGCTCACTAATTTGTTTATTCAATCCCTGATTTATCGTTTGATAACCCTTTAATTGAACGGAATATGTAGTATTTTCTTTTTCTAATTTCGCAACTTTATTTTTTAGCTGTTCATAATCGGATAATGATTTTTTTAATATTTGATTTTGTGTTTCAAGAGAGGTGTTTTTCTGTTTTAAAGATACATTTTCCGCTGTAAGATTTTGTTTTGATTTTTGTAACTCTTTTGTTTGATTTATCAAATCCGTATTTGATTTTAATAAAAGATTGTTTTGAGTGGATAATTTTTTATTCTCTTGTTTCAATTGTTGATTTAATACGGTTAATTTGTAATATTCTTTTTCAAAGTCAATCTTACTTTTTGTGGCATTGGATTGAACTTGTTGAGCAAAAATAAGCGTAAACATAATAAAAAAAATAGGAAACAGCAAAAATTTTTTCATAAATCCTCCAAATACATTTTATTAATTCCATTAAATTAATATTGGTTTTACATGCAATATTTTTTTTAATAAAAAAAGCCCGAAATAAATTCGGGCTTATTAAAGCTATGTAAATAAATAAATTAAACTACCTTCATCACTTTGTTTGCTTTTAAACAAGAAGAACAAACTTTAATTTTTTTTACCTTACCGTCAACTTCTGCTCTAATTACATGTAAATTCGGATAGAATTTTCTTTTCGTAGCATTTAAAGCATGACTTCTATGATTTCCTGTCTGTGGTTTTTTTCCGCAAATATCACATACTCTTGCCATAGTAACCTTCCTAAATTCTGTATTTCTGTGTCAAAAAATTCTAACGGATTTATCTGGCAAGCATTTTATTATCTTCAATAATTATTCTATAAAAAATACCCATTCCCAAAATACCTAATTTTTCAAATAAAACTTTACGGCATCATTAATTGCCATTAAAAATCTTTTATAAATACCGTTTTTACCGTTTTCTTTTTCAAAAAGATTTCGTAGCTTTGAGGAAATTTCCAATTGAACACCTGCTCCGCTTTTACATTTGTTGCAAATGTTATTAGGATTATTCCCAGAAATTTCTTCATTATCACAATCGCCAATTTGAAATCCGTAGCTAATCAATTTATTTTTTATTAATTGTGCCAACTTTATATTTAAACCGCCCACATGAATTATCGCTTTATCACTTTTACAGCCGTGAATTGAAACAATGGTTTCGGATGCTTTTGCCACTTTTAATGCCGCAGGTTCATCAAAACAAGTACTGGTAATATGCAAAATATAATTATTAGACTTTTT
The DNA here is from genome assembly GCA_964619925.1 of uncultured Candidatus Cloacimonadota bacterium. Taxonomy (GTDB): domain Bacteria; phylum Cloacimonadota; class Cloacimonadia; order Cloacimonadales; family TCS61; genus CAZUGB01. The sequence goes on along the minus strand of CAZUGB010000063.1, from coordinate 2,797 downwards.
TATCCCGATAAATCGATAATAAGAATACTTATCATCTGCCAAATCTCTTGCTATTTTATCGGTAAATAACTCTATTCTACCGCCGTGAATTGCAAAAAAAGCAATTTTGGAATCCTTTTTAATTCCATAATCAATTTTATAATCCCTATTTTTGACTTCAAATTTTTTTAACTGAGCATAATTTGCATATAAATCATTAGTATCCTTACAATTATGTATATTGAGCATAAAAGCGCAGCCACCTATTATAAATCCTATGATGATTTTAAATATTCCAATAATTCTTCTTTTGAAATTTGAGGATTTTCGAGCCATTTTTCTTTTGCTTTGGATAAATATTCTCCTATTAATTTTCCTTCTTTTAAATTAAATCTCTCTTTTATGTCATCACCCGATATTGGCATGGTTTCCATTTTGTTTTCTATACTTTTTATTCTCTTTTTTAAATTTGGAATTTGATTGGGCATGGAATATTCAGGCGCATGCACTTTATTATCGGCATCAATCAGAGCCAATAAATCTTCAAGATAATCTCCGCTATTTAAAATTAACCGCCTTATGGTTTTATCGGTAACTAATTCGGCATTTTTCCCGTATTGTTTTGTTCTAAGATGATTTCTAATAAGAAATTCAACTTCTTTAATGAATTTATTTGAAAATCTTAATCTATTTAATATTTTAACCGCCATTTTTGCACCGACAACTTCATGTTTATGAAAATGAATATCACCTTTTTCATCTTTAAAATAGGTTCTTCCTTTTCCTATATCATGCAACAAAGCCGATATTCTTAAAATCGGGGTCGGCTTCACATTTTCCACTACTTTTATGGTATGTTCCAACACGTTTAAATTATGATACTTATTTTGCGGAACATCCAATATTTCTTTAAATTCGGGAATGATGTAATTCATTAAATCGGTGTCAATTAACATCTTTATCCCCAAACCCGGTTTATTAGAGGTGATAATTTTTATAAATTCTTCCTTTATTCGTTCGACGGAAATAATTTCAAGTCTGTATGCGTTATTTTTTAATGATAAATAGGTGGATTCTTCAATAAGAAAATTTAGTTTAACGGCAAATTTAACCGCTCTTAACATCCTTAAGGGATCTTCATTAAAAACTTTATCGGCATCAATAACGGTTCGTATGATTTTATCTTTGATATCGGAAATACCTTTACCGGTTAAATCAAATATCTCTTCCGTTACAAGATTTTGATAAATTGCATTGATGGTAAAATCACGCCTTTGAGCATCTTCTTTTAAAGTTGCCGGTTTTACCTGAGGTTTCCTGCTATTATTTCGATATGATTCTTTTCTTGTCATTACCAATTCGATATTCACACCATCTATAACGGTTAAAGCAGTACCGAAATTTCTATAAATTACCGGACGAGAGGAAATACCCTTTTTATATAACAATTCCGAAAGCTCTATTCCTCCATTTGGCAGATCAACTACTATATCGATATCATCCGACGTTCTTCCCATTAATTGGTCTCTTACAAAACCACCTACCAAAAACGTATGATTTTCAAACTTTGTATTTTTTACAGCCTGTTTTAGTTTATTTATTACCTCTTTCATCTTCTTTCGACACTTTTTCCCAAACCGTGGATCTTCCTATCATTCCCCATTTATCAATTGAACCTTTTATCTTTAAATTACCGCTTTTATCCATTTGTATCTTACAGAAATATGTTTTCCCACTTTCAGGATCGTATATTTTCCCACCAATCCATTTATCTTTTTTAAAATGAAATCCCCACAATAATTTCAATCCGACCAATTTGTTTGTACGTTTGTTTTTATCCGGATTATGTATATCCATCTTTTCTTTACCGGCATTTTTATCGTCTTTCGGATAAATCGGTTCTTTGAGCCAAATAATTTTACCCTGAAAAGAATCATCGATTTTTTCTATCTTGATAATAGATTTACCGTTTTCCGTAAGCCATTTCCCCACAATTTCATTACCGGTAAAAGAAAAAAGATTAATTACAAACAAAATTGCCAAAAAAACCATCATTATTTTTTTCATTTTTTCTCTCTATTTAAAATAATACAATATAGATACTTGCGGTATCAACATAAACATATTGAATCCGTTTTCATCAGAGAATGAAAATGATATTGGTAACCCTAATGAAGTAATTATATTTTTGGTTATTTTATATTCAATTCCAATACCAAACCATGTATTTATTTTCGTATTATTTTCGGTTTTATAATATTCATTACCCACTTTTTCCGTTTTGTAATGTGTACTATCAATATTTACATAGCTATATTTCTGATTTTTGGATTTATTTATTGATGAAAAAACAGCTGTACCTACCGAAAGATAAAACGCCGATCTTTTCGCTTGATGAAGATAAAAATAGTATTCGAAACCGATATTTCCGCTACCTTGTGGTCCGTCACATTTTTCAATCCATACTTTAGTTGTATCCACACTTCCTTCCATAATATCTTCTTTGGGATAATAGCAATCATAGTCGGAATTATGGTATAATGCACCAAATGTAATTTGGTAAGCGGATTTATTAAATTTGTGTTTGTATGCAAAGCCAACACCCGAATTAATTCCTGCGGCAAAGCCAAGTCCGTTTTTCAATTTTTCTTTTTGCAAAATATTTTGTCCATTTAACGAAATTAAGATAAATAACAATATACTTACCAGTAAAAACCGTTTCATTATAGTCCTCCATTATTTTATATGTTAGCACTTTTTTATTTAAGTAATTTTTTGGAAAGTTTTTTTTAATTCTATTTTGAAGAATAAAAAAAGC
>CAZUGB010000062.1:0-8797 GCA_964619925.1 uncultured Candidatus Cloacimonadota bacterium | reverse complement strand
CCGCTTTTTTTATTGTCTTAAAATTTTTCACCGTTTTGATTAAAAGTTTATGTTATCAAAAATTTCTTTATTTTAAAAGAATCATTTTAGCTGTTTTTACGTTTACTCCGTCCAATTTCAAATTCATCAAATAAATTCCCGAAGCAACAAATTTATTCTTGTCATTTTTGCCGTTCCAAATTATTGAATGATTACCTTTTTCCAATACATTCATTGAAAATGTTTTTACTTTTTGTCCTTTTAAATTATAAATCGATATATCCACACTATTTTTTTCGGGAAGATAAAAATTTATCACGGTTTCGGGATTGAAAGGATTGGGGCAAATTGATATTTTTGCCGTTTTATTATTAATTTCGGTAGGATTATTTTGAGCTTGAACTACATTTATTAGATTTTGTTTTGTTTCGATGTATTCTTGATTATTTATGGTTACTTTTAAAGTTACGGTATATTCTCCTGCATTTTCGAATGTGAAAGTAGGATCTTGAATATTGCTGTCAAATGTTCCGTCGTTGTCAAAATCCCACTGCCACGAAGAGACGTTTCCTATGGATAAATCTTTAAACAATACGGTTAAAGGTGCATTGCCTTGGTTTATATTTACATAAAAATCGGCTTGCGGAACAATTTCGTCAAAAGTAAATTCCACCGGTTCTGACCAGTTGCTCCAATCAAGGTTTTTGTTTCGGTATCGTATTCGCCACTTATAGGATCCGCCAATTTGAAGATTGGGAATGTAAAGCCTTGTTAGGTCGATATTTTCATTTAAGTCTATCGGGTTATAATCGGGGGAACCGGTATCGCCGTAAATATTTTCCCAATGTCTTATGGTATCAATAATGGAATTTTGCCAGTTATCCTGAGATGAAGTCAATTGAAAATGTGAAGAGTGTATTGGGTAAATTGATTCATAAGGTGAAGCCACCAAAACATCTGAACTGGTATTAATTGGTGATAAAGCAAGTGGTGTGTCGGGCGGTTGAGATTCTTTGAATCTGAAAAAAGTGTCAAAAAGTTCATTATTCATCGGTTTATCGGTATTTCCCAAAGAATAGCTTTTTGCGATATATGAATTATTTGAAGGATTTACATCAAAAATTGTATATGAATAATAATCATGTGATCTGTGTATTTCATGATAATCGGTTTGATTATCATACATACCCCACCTGTCAAGAGCCGAGCCACCGCCACCGGAAAGCAGTAATCTTAAATTGCTAACATCCGAAACGCCTCTTTCGTAATCGTGAGAATGTCCGTAAAAAAGCGCCTCAACTTTATTGTACTCTTCCAATAAAGGAATAATATCATTTTGAACCCAATCGGTGTTACCTTCCGGCCAAATTTCACTTCTTCCCGGATGATGTGTAAAGACAAATATCCATAAAATATTATCGTTGTTTTGAGATTCATCCAATAAATTTTGCAACCAATTTAATTGCGTTTCACCCTGTATATTACTATTTAAGGCTATAAATCTGATATTTTGCATATCGAATGAATAATATTTTTCGCCTTCCGAACCTTGAAAATCTTCATAATTCATATAATCATAAAAATATTGAGATTCGCCTTCGTGATTTCCGATACTAACCATAAACGGAACGTTTTGCGATAATGAAGAAATCGGGGAAAAATACTCGGTTTGAAAAAGATTTACCGCCGCACCGGTAGTAACTATATCACCTACGTTGATTACCAAATTTAAATTTTCTTCTATATTTCCTCCGAACTCATTTTGAAAAGTTTCTTTTATCGAATGAATTATTTCGGTATGTTTTTCCGCATCGGTTCTGCTATCTCCGTAAACTACAAATCTAAAATGTCCGGTTGATTCCACAGGCGGGGTTTTAAAAGTTCTGATGTCGGAATTGGCGGTATCCGATATACATTTGTAGAAGTATTCGGTATTAGGAAGAAGATTATTCAATTTAACGGTGTGCCAAATTCTGTTTGAATTAAATTGGATATAAGAACCGTTTGCCGAAAGTCCCAGAGCTTCGGAAAGACCGTATTCCACTATTGATTGAGTTGACTCGTTTTCGTGCCAAGAAATATAAATCGAGTTCGGTGTGGGCGATTGCAGATAAGATGCCATATAAATATTATCGGGTTGAATTATCGTATGTCCGTATCCTCCGAGATCTGCAATTTCATTATCCGAAAGATCAGTATCAAAAAGCATAATATCGGCGACGATTATTTGATTATCTTCACCATTATTATCCGCAAAAAACAAAACCGTATTCCCGTTGTCCGCAGGGTAGAGGGCAAAACGTCCGTTCGGATTTTGATTGGCTCCTTCTAAAAGAAGTTGTCCGTCGAGATAATAATCGTAACGATTACCCAAATTAACCGAAATGGCAAGTCTGTACCACTGATTGGCATCTATACTATAAAAAGAATATCCCGTATCTCCCACGCCTATATGACCGGTGGGATTGATAAACCAATCAGCATCATTGGAATTATTCATATTCGTTTGATAAAGACTATACCATTGTCCTATTTCTTCTACTTTGATGTCCATTACTATTGTGTAGATATTAACCCAGTCGGCACTGTTTCCGTTCGGGGGAATATCATGAAAACATTTGTAATAGCTTCCCACTCCGATTGAAACGGCTCCGTTGTTTTCTTCGGGACCTGATACGGCGGTATGTTCTCCCACCAATTCCAAATCATTGCCGATGGTAGCCTGATTTAGGTTATCGGCATCATCAAATGTCCAGTGTCCCACTAAATTTCTATAATAAGGCTGTTGAGCGGATAAACAAATTGATAGAAATAAAAAAAAGATGATAAAATACTTCATTTTTTCTCCGAAAGTTTTTTTTCATATCAAAAAAAGGGGGAATAAAGGTCAATTTATTTTTATGATTATGAATCCGATAAGTTAAATTTGCCTTTTGATAAACATCTTATAAAATATAAAGAAAAAAACGGAGTGATGTATTGTGAATATCAAAATATTGGGTACAGGCTGTAAAAATTGTTTGCTTCTTGAAAAGAATGTAAAAAGAGCGATGCAACATTTAAAAATCGAAAAGGATGTTCAAATTGTGGATGATATTGAACAGATTTTGGATTATGGTGTAATGATGATACCCGCACTTGTGATAAATGAAAAAGTATATTCCAAAGGAAAAGCTTTATCCGTGGAAGAGGTTAAAGATATTTTTCTTAAAGTCGGTTAAGTAATATCAAGTAATTTTTTTATCTCGGTTAGCAATTTTTTTTCTCTTATTTCCAAATTAAAATTTTCGATTATTCTATTTCGACATTTTTTCCCTTCGGAATCGGGAAGGTTCATTGCTTTTTTTATTGTTTCCACAGCTAAGGAAATTTCTTTATTTTCTAATACAAAACCGGTATCTCCGATAATTTCTTTTGCCGCTCCCACATCGGTGGAAACCGGTATCTCTTCAAAAAGCATTGCTTCGCAAATTGAACTGGGAAACCCTTCCCGCAGTGAAAATTGGGCATAAACTTTTGCCGATTGATAAAATTCCGAAAGTTTTGTTTGCGATAAAATCGGATAAGAAGTTAAATTTTTCGGTTTGTTTTTAAAATATTTTTCCACGTTTTTTTGAACGCCTACCGCAATAAATTGATAATCGGGTAATTGCTTTGCCACTTCACAAAAGAAATCCAGACCCTTTATTTTAAATCTGGCGTAATTATCCGCTTTGGAAGTGGTGAGAACGATCTTTTTCTTTTTTGTTTTTACGGATATCCCAAGGGAGTTTGTGTCATATCCCGTATGAATTACCTTTATATTGGCTTTGTTTATTCTTTGAAGAGCTTCTTGTTTTATGTTTTCGGAAACAGCAAGATTAAGTGATGCATTTTTTATTGAAAATTTGGTAACAAAGCTTCTTAGGGGATTGCTAAAAGCTCCGTAATTTAACTTGGGGATATAAGTTACATCATATCCGCCTAAATTGATGATTGCCTTTTTATTGAAAATTTTGGAAATTAAAATGGGGGGGAAAGAATGATAATCTGCAAACCAGATGAAGTACATATCGAATTTGCGAATGTTTTTTATTAAGAAAAAGAAGAATTTAAGATATTCCCAAAGCATTTTGGATGTATTTTTGGAACTGTTGAATTTATAAACCGCAACAATAAAATGCTTTTTTAAAATATCCAAATCGGTTTTTACATACGAGGAGGAATTATGAATAAACAGAATGCTGATTTTTTTCATGTTTCTTAATAAAATTTAGGGCTTTATGTTTACATTAACGTTTCTAAATCTGGCAGGGGCTACTCCGTGAGAAAGATACATCAATTGTCCGGGTTCTCCTTTTCCGCAATTTGAAACGCCTTGCATTTTCCATTCTTCTTTTCCGCAAATTCTATCGCAACTATTCCAAAATTCCGGTGTAATGGCATTGTAGGTAGGTTCTTTTACAATTCCCACAATTTCACCGTCTTTTATTTTCCAACCTATTTCTGTGGTAAATTGAAAATTATTTCTGTTGTCATCTATCGACCACGTTTTTGTAAAATTGATAAGATAACCTTTTTCGGTGTCTTTTATCAAATCTTGCAGAGAGCCTTTGCCCGGTGCAAGACAGAAATTTGTCATTCGAACAAGGGGAATATCATCGCCGTTACTTGCTTTCATATTCGAGCTGGGTGTTAATCCCAAAAGCGGCGCTATTTCTCTGGAAGTTTGCTGATTAACCAAAATACCGTTTTTCACGATATCGATTTTTTGAGCCGGATAGCCTTCGTCGTCAACAATATGAAATCCCATGCCTCTTTCGTCGGTGCTGTCGCTGTATATATTTACAACAGGTGAGCCGTATTTGAAAGAACCGATCATTTTGGGTTTTATGAATGTTTTTCCCGCATAAGATATTTCTTTTCCGAAAATTCTATCCGCTTCGGTAGCATGTCCCACTGATTCGTGAAGCGTGAGAGCCAAGTGCGAACGATCTATAATCAAATCGGCTTTGTCCTCTTCTATTCTAGGGGCATCCAAAAGATCTATGGCTTCTTTGATGATTTTATCGGCGTTTTCATACATTTTGTATCCTAAAATGGCTTCAAAACCGGCTCGTTCCGTGCAATGCAATCCCGGAAAGGTTCGGCGCATAATTTCTTTGCCGTTTGATGAAAAAATCATAAAGTATCCGTTCGTATTATAAACCAAACTATCTACAAATGTACCTTCGGTATTTGCATAAATTTTGTATTGTCGATAAAAGCCTGTAAAAAGAGATGAGGAAACTATTTTTTCATGCGAATGAATTTTTTCGGCTATCTCTTTAAGGTAGTTTATCTTGTATTCTTTATCCAAGGTAAAGGGATTGATTTTCGGTTTAAAAATATATGAACTCACGATAGGTTTTACGGGCGTTAATTTTACCTTGTCCTTTCTGAATAATGCGGCTGTTTTTGCATTGTTTATCGCCTTTTTTATAGCTTTGTCAATTTCATAGGACGAAAATGAGGTTATACCTGCAAATCCCCATGTGCCGTTTATCAATACACGAATTCCAAGTGCCTTATAGTCCTTTGAATTTGATGTATGTTTTAATATCTTATTTTGAAAAACAATATTTTCTTTATCAGTGGATGTGTATCTTACATCTGCAAAATCCACTTCGGGTAAATCCAATTTATTTATAATGTCCGATATTACCGCTTTCATTTTTCCTCCTAAATTGTTTTTGTAGAAGACGTAATGTGAAATTTTTCCGTTTTGATGTGAGGGACAAGGGATGAATATATTTCAAAGTAATTGTAGTTTGTAGAATAAGGTACGGGATAATTTTTGTTTTCCACCATAGTCACATTTTCAAAAAGTTCCGAAATTTTTAAAGTGAACCTAAGATTATTAACCACTTTTGAGAGTTTTCCGTTTTTTATCAAAAATGTGCCGTCTCTTGTTAATCCGGTAACGGAAGTTTCTTTAAAATTAATAAAATTCATATAATGGATGTTCGAGATGTATAAACCGTTTTCTACGGACTCGATCATTTCTTGTAAGGAATTGTTACCCGATAGCATTTCGATATTTGACAATTGATTTCCTGTAATCGGCATATCTAAGATTGAGGAGAAATATTTATCTATCAAAAAATTCTTTAAAACACCGTTTTCTATGATTGGCAATTTGTTTAATAATCTTCCGTCTTCGTTGTATGGATATGAGATGAGCCTTTCCGAATAAGGATTGTCGTACAAAGAAATCAGATCGGGAAAAATCTTTTTGTTCAATTTTCCTTCTAAGAAACTTTGTTTTGAATATAAAGTTCTTCCCATTGCGTTATACAAAAAATATTGCAAAAATTGTACTGTTGCATACGGGCTTAATATGGTGGTGTAAACACCGGGAATTACATCCACGATATCTTGTTGAGCGGATTTGATTTTTTCTATCAGATTATTTGTAAAATTATCCAAGTCGAATGAATTAAAATCGGATGAGCCGTATTTTTCCACGATTGTTACCATATTTTTATTTGAAACGGCTTTCATATCAAGCATTACGGCTGGCACCTCAAAATCTTTTGCCACTCCGTTGCTATTTACAATGCAAAATTTTTGATGATTTGTTATAAATGTTCCGTAAATATCAAAATCAAACTTTTGGGTTTTGCGGGCAATTGTTTCCAATATCTCTATTTTTTTTTCGAGTGAGATATTTGCATTTTTTTTCTTTTGGGTTTTAATTTCGTTAGTATCGTTGTCAAAATCTGTAAAATCGGTATCCTGCGGGAGAAAATCGAGAGTAGAGATATTTTCTTCTATTGCTCTGATAAGTTTTTCAATAGTGGGTTCTTGCAACGAAAATGTATATAGCCTTTTATCTTTTTCCATTACAATGGAAATGTAAGTTGTTGCTTTTGTGATATTATAATTAGATTGAGATTTATAAAATCTGAAAAAATCGGTTTGCCATTCTTTATAAATCAATTTTAATTTTATATTCGGAAACTTCTTTGTAACATCAACCAATTGCTCTTTTGATAGCATCGAACCTCCTAATAATTTATTGAACCGTATATGAATATTTTTCACCGGTTATTGTCAAACTAAAATTGTAGTTTATTTAATAAAAGATGAAAAGCGTCTTAATTTTTAACTTTCTTTTTTATAGGAAAGAAGCCACGGCAAGGAGAAAAAAATAGACATATTATTCGGATGAATGTTTATTTGTGTAAATTATTCAATGGATTTTTGTTTATATTCATCGTTTCCCAGGATTTTATCCATAGCTTTTGATAAAGTCATTACTTTTAGACCTTTTTCTTTTATTATCGATAATGTTTCATATAATTTGTCGGGAGTAATATCAAAATAATCATCGGGATTGGTTTTTACATGGTGGAAAAAGATTATCAAAACGGGTTCTTTTTTTTCGATAGAAGTGTCTATTCTATCTCTTATTCTTTGGAATGTGGCGGATTCATCAAGTTCAAATCCCCAAAGCTGGTATCTGTATAGAGGATTAACGTTTAGATGATCATGAGCAAATCTAATATTTTTATAATAATTTTTTGCAATGAAGAGTTGTTTTTCCGTCATTGCTCCGTAGGGAACAATAAAAGTATCGGCTTTAAAACCGTGTTCTATCAGAGTTTGTTTGCTTTGTAGCAATTGTTTTATAAATTCTTCGTCGCTGAGTCTGTCCAAATGCGGGTGATTTACGGAATGGCTGGCAATTTCCCAGTGGTATATGGTTTTTAATGTATCCAATTCTTCCCAAGTTACATTGTAGTCATAATTATTCGGTCTTGATGTGATGATGCCGAATGTAACCGGATAATCGAATTTTTTTAATATGGGCAAAGCAACATCATATGCATCTCGATAGCCGTCATCAATACATAAAATTACAATTGGTTTTTCAGATAATTCTTTTGTATTATTCACAGGGTTCTTAATAGTGCAGGAAATAAAAAAAACGGTGATTATAAGCAAAAATAAATTACCTTTCTTTTGCATAATAATTATCCCCCAAAATCTTATCTAAGGTTTCATTAAGGTTTAGACATTTTATATCGGAACTTTCCAATACGGTTAGAATGGAATTTAATTTTTCGGGCGTGATATCCAATTCGCTTTTCGGATTGTTCGTAACATTAAAAATGTGAAAAATTACTACTTTTTCGTTACCGTTTTTTGCAATGTTAATTCTATTTACAATGTCGTTGGTCGAATAATTTCTTCTTATTGCATAAGACCATAATTTGTATCTTAAAATAGGTGAAGCGTTAAGATTGTTTGTCCCTGAGATGATAATGTTTGAATAATAGTCTCTTATAATCGCTTCTTGTCGAACGGAAATATTTCCGTTTGGAACCACGAAGGAATTGATGTTAAGGGAGTGTGCTTGCAGGCTATCTTTACTGGTAAGGATTTCTTGAATAAGTTCGGAATTATTAATATTTTCCAGATCGTTCCCGTGATAAGATTGACTTGCAATTTCCCAAAAATGGTTATTTTGCAAATCCGTCAGCTGTTCCCAATTCATAAAACCGTTTTTACCTATTTTTCCCGTAACTATTCCTACGGTTGCGTTTACATTGTGGTTTTCCAATACGGGAAGAGCCAAATCATAAGTATTTTTTGAAGCATTATCAAATAGAAAAACGATATAAGGCGTATTATTCTTCTCATTGGTCTTCACGGGATTTTTTACGGTGCAAGATATTAAAAATAATAGAAATAAAAACAAATACTTTTTCATAATTAGCCCCCGATTTTTAAAATTTTATACGCAAATTTTTTTCCAAAATAAAAATTAATGTTGTAAGGTTGCAAAATATTT
>CAZUGB010000061.1:0-11886 GCA_964619925.1 uncultured Candidatus Cloacimonadota bacterium | reverse complement strand
ATCCAGATTTATGGATTTTTCCAAATATTCCGCGGCATAAGAGTAATCTTTCAGATAGTAATAAGCAAAACCGGTTTTGTAGTATAGATAGTGATTGTTATTATCCAAATCTATCGCCTTTTTGTAATAATCGATAGCTTTTGAATAATCGCTCAAATTAAAGTATGCTTCGGCTAAAAGTATAATTGCATCTTTGTTTCTATCATCCAATTCAACGGATTTTTCGAGTGTTTTCGCCGCATTTTTAAAATCTTTTATGTTGTAATATGAAAATCCCAAATCATAATAAATATCGGCATTGTTTTTATCCAACCCGATTGCTTTTTCCAAATTCTTTATTGCGGAATTAAAATCTTTTAGTTGGATATATGATTTTGAAATATAGATATAATTATCAAGATCGGATTTATTTAAGATAATTGCATTTAGATAGCTTTTTACAGCCATATCGTAATTTTTCAAATTAAAGTAAGCATATCCCAATCTATTATAAACCGCTTCATCTTTCGGATTAAGTGTTTCGGCCTCCAAAAGATGTTTTATGGCATTTTCGTAATCCTTTTTGATAATATACAAATCACCGAGTATTTTGCGAGATTCGATATCTTTTGAATCCAGTCTTTCAATATTCAAATATATGTCGATAGCTTTATCATATCGGTTTGTAATTTGATAAATTTCTCCGAGTTTTTTATAATATAAGATATTTTCGGAATCATGTTTTATAGCTTCGATATAATTTTCAATTGCTTTGTCATAGTTCTTTTTTAGATAATAAGCAAAGGCTAAATTTCCGTATGCTTTGGCATAATCTTTTTTTATTGAAACGGCTTTTTCAAAAGCTCCTATTGCATTATCGTAATCTTTTGTTTTAAAATGAGCAATACCCAAATTGTTGAAATAAAACGGATTGTCAGGCGCTAATTCGATAGCTTTTTTGTAGCTGTTTATTGCAATATCGAATTTTTTCTTATTAACGTAGCAGATACCCAATTTATTATAACTTTCCGCATCTTTCGGATTTAATTCCACAACTTTGATATAATTTTTTAGAGCATTATCAATATCTTTTTGTTTGAAATAAACATTTGCAAGGTTTTTGAAAGAAATATAATTTTTCGGATTCAAATCGATTGATTTTTTAAATGCGGAAATGGCATTTTTATAATCTTTTTTGTTATGATAAATAACACCTACCTTGTTAAATACATCCGCATCTTTCGGATTTAATTTCAGGTATTTGATATAAGCATCCAACGCCTTATCCTGATTATCCAATTTGAAATAGGCATCTCCGAGATTTGCATAAGCTTCCGCATAATTTTTATCATTTTTAATCGCATTCAGATGATTTTCCACAGCCAAATCATATTTTTTGATATTAGCATAGGCTTTTCCCAATTCATTATAAAGATAAGGATCATTGGAAATAATTTTGATAGCCTGTTCAAATATTTTGATAGCCTTTTCATAATTTCGAGTAATCATATATAGATTGCCAAGTCTTTTTAGCACATCTACATTTTTCGGTTCCAACTCGATGGTTTTTTCATAATTTTTTATGGCATTTTCATAATCTTCCGACTTTTCATAAGCAAAACCGCATTTCTGATAGTATTTGGGAACTTTTTGGTTTATCTTGATAGCTTTCTCAAAATTCTCTACCGCTTTTTCATAATCTTCTTTTTCAATAAAGGTTAAGGCTTTGTAATAATAAATTTCATCATTGTTAGGATCCAAACTTAAAATTTTATCAAAGTATGAAAGCGCATTTATAAAATCTTTTACAAAGAAATATGATTTGGCAAGATTTACAAGAAGAGATTTGTCATCTCCAAGAATCGCTTCGGCTTTTTTATATGCTTTTATGGCATCTTTGTTTTGATCCAAAGTAAATAAAACATCTCCGAATTTTTTTAGTATCTTACCGTCGGTGTCATCAACTTTAATTGATTTTGCATAAAATTCTTTTGCTTTTTCAAAGTTTTTGATTTTTACATACGAATCCCCTAAGCTATCCAATACCACTTTGTTCGATTTATCCAAATTATATGCTTCGGTGTAACTTTCGATTGCAAAATCATATTCTTTATTTTTATAATAAGAATTACCCAACATAAGATAAGATTCGAAATCTTTCGGATTTAACTCAATGGATTTAAAGAAATTTTCTATAGCTTTCGGGTAATTTTTTAAATTGTAATATGCAAAACCTAATTTTTTATAGGCTTCCCATGATTTTTTGTCTTTTTTGATAACCTTTTCATAGTTTTGAATGGCTTTTTCATAATCTTTCGTTTCAAAATAGGAATTTGCAAGCATAAGATAAGTTCTTATGTCATCCGATTTCAATTTTATGGCTTCATTATAAAGCTCTATTGCTTTGTTGAAATCTTTCTTTTCAAAATATGAATCGGCAAGCTGTCTTTTTATTTCCGGTTGTTTGTCATTTTTTGAGAGTGATTTTTCAAAATATTGTATCGAATTATCATAGTCTTTTGCATCATAATATAATTTACCCAAAATGTTATAAGCTTCCACATCTTCGGGATTGAGTTCTATAGTTTTCAGATAATTTGATATAGCTCCCTCAATGTCCTGCAATTTAATAAAAACATCACCCATTTTTTTGTAGATTTGATAGTTGTCAGGTTCCAAATCGGAAGCCATAAAATAGTATTCGAGAGTTTTTGCAAAATCATTTTTGGAATAATAAATATCTCCCAAACTCATTAGGATTTTCGGATCTTCCGAATCGATTTCATTAGCCTTATTGTAATATTCTATCGCTTTGTCATAATCTTTTGTGCCGTAATAGGCGTCACCGATACTTTTGTATGCTTGGGAAAGTTCGGGATTAATTTTAAGTGCTTTTTCAAAATTTTTCAGTGCTTTGTCAAATTCGCCTTTGTTCAAATACACATTACCGATATTGATATAAATTTCGGCATCTTCGGGCGATAACTCCAAGGCTTCGTTGTAGGCTTCGAGAGCTTGTTTAAATCTTCTTCTTTTCAGATAGGCATTACCGAGATTTTTCCAGACAACGGCGGTGGGCAATTCGACTTCGATAAATCTAAGATAATTTTCTATGGCTTTTGAAAGTTCGTTTTTATAATAGTAGCAATCCCCGATATTTTTAAGGACTTCCGCATCTTCGAGGTTATTGTCTATAATTTTTTCATAAAGTTCTATGGCTTTATCATAATCCGCCAAATGATAATGACAATGGGCAATGTACTTTTCTATTTCTTTATTATCGGGTTGTAATTCATAAATTTTATTATATAAATCCATTGCTTTGTCAAATTCGGAATTTTTAAGATACGAATCTGCGAGAATCATCATAATATCAATATTTTCCGGTTCATTTTCGAGTAAAATTTCATAATATTTGATAGCTTTTTCAAAGTTGTTTTTATCATAAAAAAGTTTTGCTATTTTTTCCAGCAATTCTTTATCATTTGCATTGAAAATCAAAGCCGTTTCAAAGTTTTCAAGGGCATTATCCAAATCATTTTGTTCAAGATAAATTGAGCCTAATTTTTTGTAAGCGTCCGCGAAATCGGGATCAATTGAAATAACCGTTTTGTAGCTTTCTATTGCAAAGTCTATTTGTCCGTTTTTCAAATATAAATTTCCCATCAAATAGAAAGCGTTTGCATTTTCCGGTTCGATTTCCACAGCATTTGAATAACTTTCCAAAGCTTCTTCGAATTTACCTTGTTTTGCATATACCAAACCCATTTTTTCATAGGTTTTATAATTTTTCTTATTAATTTCCAAAGATTTTTTAAAGTATTTTAGCGAATTATCATAATCATTCAGATTTGCGTAAACTTCTCCGAGTTGGTTATACAATCTTTCGTTTTGCGGATTAAGTTTAATTGCTTCTTCAAGAGTTTTAATCGCCTTATCAAAATCACCTTGTTTCACATAAACGTTACCGATACCAAACAGAGCTTTTTCATTATTCGCATCCAATTCACGAGCTTTTTGATAATTTTTTAGGGCATCTTCATACTTTCCTATTATGGTATAAGCGGTTCCGAGTTGAATATAATATTCGGGATTATTCGGCTCCAATTTTATTGCCGTGGAAAATTCTTTTATAGCCTTGTTCAAAGCCTGTTTTTCCAGATGGATAAAACCGAGAATCACGTATGCGTCGGCTATATTTTTATCTTTTTCCAGTGCAATTTCAAGATTATAAATAGCTTCGTTAAGGTTTCCGGTTTTATAATAAGCTTTTCCCAAAAGAGCATAAGTTACGGGATTATCGGGTGCCAAAACTTTTGCTTCGCTCAAATTTTCTATAGCCGTACGATAATTTCCTCTTTCGATATTAATTTTTCCTAACATTTCATACAAAGCCGAATTCATATCATCTATTTTTAGTGCCTGTTTGATTACTTTTATCGCTTGAACAAATTTTTCCGTTTTCACGTAAAATTCGGCTAAAATCTTATAAAATTCCACATTTAATTCATCAATTTGAACTAACTTTTCATATATTTCAATAACTTTATCGATGTTATTAATATTTTTGTAGGAATCTCCCAATTTTTTTAGAATTTCTTCATCCGACGGATTTAATGCAAGATACTTTTCAAAATAGTTTATTGCTTCATTATATTTTTCGGTTTTATAGAAAAGCGAACCGAGTGTTTTTAATAGATTCAAATTATCGGGATCAAGTTCAAGAGCTTTTTGATAATTTTTTATAGCGTTTTCATAATCTTTTTTGGTATCGTAAAGTTCGCCGAGTTTAGAATAAATTTCAGTGCTGTTAGGATTTATATTCAAAGCTTCGGTAAAGAACATAATGGCATTTTCCACATCTTGCGTATTAAAATATGCATATCCCAATCCTACAAGAATGTCATAATCTTCGGCTTCAAATTCAAACGCTTTCAAATAATATTCGATTGCATCCTGATATTCGCCGTTTTCATAATAAATTTTTGCCGTTTTCTTTAAAGCTTCCAAATTTCCGGGTTCCAAATCCAACGCTTTTTCAAAATATTCCAAAGCCCTATCGTGATTTTTCAAATCATAATACAGATCTCCGAGATTAACCAAATACACCGCTTTGTCGGGATTTTTTTGGATAGCTTTTTGATAGAACTCAACGGCATTTTTTTCATCGCCTATTTCAAAATATGCTTTTGCCAAAAGCGCATAATTTGCATCATTTTCAGGGTTAAGATTAGTAGCTTGCTTAATATTTAAAATAGCGTTTTTATAATCTTTTTTCTTTAAGAATAATTGTCCCAAAGTAGAATACAATTCTGCATTTTCGGGATTTAATTTTATGGCTTTGTTAAAATAATCAATGGCTTTTTGATCATCTTTCATTGCCAGATAAACATTACCAATTTGCAATAACGCCTTTGTGTTTTCGGGATTTAATTCACGAACTTTTTCATAGCTCTTTAATGCTTCCGAGAAATTTTTATTATTTAGGAATATTTCACCTTGAATAAGATAAAATTCTTCGTTGCCCGGATTTAAAGATATAGCCGATTTGATTGATTTCAGAGCATCGAGAGATTTTCCCAAGGCTTTGTAGGCTTTTGCTTGCATTAAATATGTTTCGGGATTCTTATCATCCAGATTTTCCGCTTTTTTAAGATAATCAAGAGCTTCTTGATATTTCTTTGTATAGATGGAATGCTCCGCAAGATACAATAACACTTCCAAATTATTGGGTTCTTTTTTAAGAGCCAAAGAATAATATTTTGCAGACTCCTTAAAGTCTCTTGTAAGCGAATAAATTTTACCCAATTTTACATAGATGATTGCGCTATCATTTATTTCAAGAGCTTTGGAATAATATTCTTTTGCTTTTGCCAAATCCTTTTTTTCCAAATAAATATCGCCAATATTTATCAAAACGTTTTCGTCTTCGGGATTTTCGACCAAGATTTGATTCAAAATATCCAAAGCTTTGTTATATTGTTGACGTTGAATATATGCTTTTGCCAAAAGTTTTAATGCGGTGGGATCATTTTTTTTGATTTCAACGGCTCTTTTATAGGTTTCTATTGCTTTGTCGTATTTATGTTTTTTAAAATACAAATTTCCCAAATTTTGATATGATATGATATTGTCGGGATCCTTTTTTATAGCCAAATTATAAATATCTATTGCCTTATCGAAATTAAGCTTCATTTCATAAACTTTTGCCATATTATTGTAATATTCGGCATTATTCGGTTCCAACACAACGGCTTTTTCATAATTTTCCATTGCTCTGTCATAATTTTGTCTTGCAAGATACACATCACCTATAAGTGCATGAGGTTTACCCCAATCGGAACGTAATTCGGAAAGTTTTCTAAAGTTTTTTATAGCATCAAGATACTTCTTTTGCGAAAGATAAAGTTTTCCCAATTTAATTAACAAATCCAAATCTCTCGGTTTTTTCTTTAGAGCCGTTTGGAAATATTTTTCGGCATCAGCCACTTTTCCGTCCGATATTAAAACTTCTCCCAACAAAATATAAGCATCGGTATATTCTTCATCCAAAGAGATTGATTTTTTTAGATTTTCTATTGCTTTATCCAGATTTTTGAGTTCATAATACAATTTTCCCAAAATAAAATATATCTCCGGTTCGTCGGGAAGAATTGACTTACTTTTATTAAAATATTCAATCGCTTTATTATAATCTTTTATCTTTTGATAATATTTTCCCAAAGCAATATTAGCCTCGGCATCATTGTTGTCTTTTTCCAAAGCTTTTTCAAAATATTCTTTTGCCTTGTCCGGTTGACCGATTTCCAAAAAGATATTACCTATTTTTACTAAGATAAAAACATTGTCGGGATTATCCTTTAACAAATCTTCATAAATTTTCAAAGCGGATTTGATTTCACCCTTTTTTGTATATAATTCTGCAATTTCTTTTGAGATATTTTCTTTGTCGTCGGTGATTTTTTTAATTTTTTCGTATGTTTCAATTGCCTTGTCATATTGAGTTAATTCCACGTAGATATTGCTAAGTTTGTAGAGGACTTTTAAATTTTCGGGATCAATACTTAAAATTCTCTCGAAATATTTAATCGCTTTTTCAAGTTCTCCCTTTTTAATATAGGATGTAGCGATATTAAAAAAAGTGGTAATATTTTGGTTTTTAACCGAATTTTTTGTATCCACAATCAACCTCCGTTTCTGGATAAAGAATTAGAGCAATATTTATTATTTTTAGCCCATAGCAATAAAATTTTTTCGCTTTTTATAAAGTCAAGGATTTTGTATTTTTTAATCACTTTTTTATATAATTATTTTTGCATTTTCTTTGTATGTTTCAATATTTGAAAGAGTTAAAAATAAAACGGAGCGAATTTTTTAAAATCATTTCGCTCCGCAAAATAATAAGATTAACCTAACGGTTTTCCGCCTACGCCGAAATTGGTTCTGGGAACCTCGTCAATTCGCACGTAAACCACCGATGCGGGCTTATTTGTTACTTCCGCTACAACGTCGGTTAATTTTTTGATTAGTTCTTTTTTTTGTTCGTCTGTCAAATTACCTGCATTTTCCAAAGTTACAATAGGCATAATAACCTCCTTTAAAGAGTATTAATTTATTTTTTTGAATAGGATGTTTTTTAGTTTATCAAAATTTTCACCGGTTACAGCAGAAATGCAAATGATGTTTTCATGTAATTTTTCTTCAAAATCTTTTTTAAATTTTTCTATCAGCTTGTTTTTTTCTTCCGTGGTAATCGAATCTATTTTATTCAAGGCTATAATATGCGGTTTTTCATCCAATTTATCATCATATAAATGCAATTCCTTTTTTAATACGCGATAGGCTTCGAAAGGATTTTCGTCATTTATATCAATAAGAAAAAGAAGCACTCTGGTTCTTTGTATATGTCTTAAAAATCTTAAACCCAAGCCTTTACCCTCGTGCGCACCTTCTATAATTCCGGGGATATCCGCCATTACGAATGACTGATAATCGCTTACTTTTACCACACCCAAAGAAGGTTCCAGAGTTGTAAAAGCATAATCGGCAATTTTGGGATGGGCATCGGATAATGCACTAAGCAATGTGGACTTGCCGGCATTCGGGAAACCAACCAAACCTACATCAGCCATAAGTTTAAGCTCTAACTCCAATTCCAGCTCAATTGCATCTCCTCCGGGTTGAGCATATCGCGGTGCTTGATTTGTAGGTGTTTTAAATCTTGAATTTCCTTTGCCTCCCGCTCCGCCTTTTGCTATGATAACCTTTTGTCCGTGATGTGTAATTTCGCAGATTTTTGCTCTTCTACCGTCGGTAATATCATAAATAACAGTGCCGAGGGGAAATTGAATGAATAAATCTTCTCCGCGCGCTCCCGTTCTATTGCTACCTTCACCGGGTTTACCGTTTTTTGCTTTAAAAAGTTTCTTGTATCTAAAATCTATCAGTGTGTTTATATTCTCGTTGCCCACTGCAACCACATCACCGCCTTTACCACCGTCTCCGCCGTCGGGACCGCCTTTTGGCACAAACTTTTCTCGTCTGAAACTTACACAGCCCGCTCCGCCTTTACCTGATTTAATTTTAATTCTTGCAAAATCAATAAACATAAGTTATTTCTTTTCCTCCTTAATCATAAACATAGCCTTAATCAAAAAGCTATTGTCTTTTTTCATCTTTTCCAATATTTCTTTGGCTTTGGCACTATTAATTTTAAAAAGCCCCTTTGCCACTATCACACGATAAATTTCATTTTTGCTATTTACATATCTCGATAATAATTCCGCGCTTTCATCCGATTTTATATTACCAAGTGCCGATAAAACGCTTTTTACGAATTTATTTTCATTCAGAAATGTTTTAAATGTTTCCAAATAAGATGAATCTTTGAGTTCGCCTATTAACGCTATCGTATTTTTTACAACCAATGTATCCGAATCGCCCAAAAGCGTGGGAAAGTATTTTTTTATCTCTTTTGATTTCTTTGCGAATTTTTTTATGGCTCTGTAAACCAAACCGCTTTTTGTATTCATTTTATTTTCGGCAATATATTTAGCCGCTTCTTTATCTCGCTTTATCAGAATATCAAGTGCCGCATCCACTCTTTTCGCATTGTTATTCACTCCCCAACCCGAAGCAATTTCAAAAATATTTTCTATTGCCAAAAGCGAATCCACCAAAGTATCGTCCGCTTTTTTTTCCGATTCTTTTTCTTTTGTTTTTTCCCCTTTCAAATCCACAGCAAATCCGAAATATCCTCTTTGCCAAAACGAATTATTTTTTGCATAATCGTTTGCATACTCATCATTACCCGATTTATCAATAAATATTCCCAAACCTGCGGTGCTTCTGCTTTTGTTTGCCCAACCAAGGTTTTTGGGATATTTTCTCACATATTTATCATCTCCCTCACCATCAATAAAAATACCCACGGAATTTGTAAGCCCCAAACCCAAACCGCCTTCTACCGAGTAAGTATCGTTTCCCTTTTTATCTATCAAAAAGCCCACTGAAAAATCATGACCTGCACCCATACCCGGACCATGTTTGGAATAATATGAATCTTCGCCGTTTTCATCAAGTAAAAATCCCGCCGCAAGATGTATCCCGCTACCTTGTGGATAGTAAACCGAATTATAAAAATCATTACCGTTTTCGTCTATCACGATTCCCAAAGCGTACCAATAAGCTCCCCCTATGGAAAAAACACCTCCGTCATAATAATCGTTGCCGCTTTTGTCATAAAGCACTCCCACACCGCCTCCGATATCGGGTCTTATACCAAAACCGTAACCTTGCGACATTGTTCGGTAATCATTCGGCGCCAAAGGAGCATGCAAATATTTACCTCCGCAATAATAGACATCATTGCCGCCTAAATCCGCTATAATTCCCACGCCCAAAACGGATGCAAAACCTTCGGCAAATTCGCTTGCATTATAAATATCGTTACCGTTCGCATCAAAAAGATAACTTATACCCAAAGTTGCCGCCCCCAAACTATGCAATCCCGCCTGATAATAATCCGAACCGTTCATATCCATTGCAAGCATATACGAACACCATGCAGAAAAGCTATAATCGTTGCCGCGGTAGGTATCATTTCCATTCAAATCAAAAGAAGCTCCGAAGCCGAAACGTGTGGAAAATAATCCGCCTATATTTTGACTTTGGTACAAATCGTTACCGGATAAATCAATTTGATAGAAAAACGGATGTAAAAAATCGGTATTAAAATCGGAAAAATACCTGTCATTTCCCTTAGTATCCAATAAAAAGGCATAATTTTTAGTGTAAATATTGTTTTTATCCATGGTGGATATAAAAAAATTACCGTATCGGGTTTTTCGACTCCACTCGCCTTTTTGTTTTATTTCATTATGTTGTAAAAAATTTTTTAATTCGTAAAATCCACGATAAAAAACCAAAGCTCCCTGATAAAGATATTCAAAATTTATCTTGGAGATTAAAGAAATTATCTCTTCGCTTTTTAATGAATCAAATTGTGTAATGGATTTTTTTGCGTATAAATCTTTGTATTTTGGAAAATCTTTATCTTCTTTATGTAAATCATAAGATAAAAATTCCAGTTTTTGTTTATCCGAGTTTGATAATCCGATAAAAGCCAATTGCTGATAATAAAAGCTTTTTGAAAATATTGTATAAACATAATCGAAAATATCGGAATAGGTTAAATTATCATTTTTTAATTTGCAAACCTTTGTAGAATCCGATAAATTTCTTATGATAATATCGGAAAATTTTAAAATATCGGGATTTTTCGTATTTAGCATTGATTTTAAAGAATCCACGAATACGGGAAAATAAAGGGGTTCATCCAATATCTTTAAAACAATAGGCAACTTCAATTTTGTAGAAGTCGCCCAATCTTTTTCAAAATTCAAATCGTTTGTAGAAAGGTTTTTCTTGGCAAGTAAGCTATCTATCAAAGAAATATCGTTTTCGGATAAGGTTTTCGAATAAATCAGTACCGAAAAAAAGAAAATCACAAGAAACGAAACTTTATAACGCAGTTAAACCTCCTACTTAATCAGTGTAATTTTACCTACTTTTTTCTTATCGGATGATTCCAATTTATAAAAATACAATCCCGCCGGCATTTTATCCGAAACCGTCCAAATGAATTTGCCGTCATTGCCTTTGATTTTTGTAATTTTTTCACCTTTTAAATTATAGATAAAACAAACGGCATCTTTGTAATAAGCATTATCATAAGAAATGGATACGACGGTATTTTTGGCGTTTTTCAAATTGAAAGGATTGGGATATGCTATTGTGCGAGAAGAAAGAGAAACAACATTGTCATCGGCACTTTGGGAATAAATTGTCGTTTCGGAAAAGTCGGTATTGTTGTCACTAAAACTTATCAGGATATAATCCCACTCGGTTTCGGGTATTTGAGCAACAAAATTTACACCGTTTTCATAATCAAATCCCGCGGGTGAGAGGGAATATTCGTTTTCTACACCGTTGTAATGAACCACGGCTTTTGCGGTGAGAGGAAAATGATTATCTTCATCCGTATAAGTAGCGGTAACATTGGTATTTGTAACTCCCACCACAGCGTTTGCATCACTTACTTGCGGTAAATGATTTTCAAAAGGTTCTATCACATAATTTTCAAAGATTTGTTGTGATGTTTTGGAATAATCCGATACAGTAACCGTTCCGCTGATTCCTGTTCTCATGGTAAAAAAGGTATATCCCATGGAATTGCTCATATTAGGCCATTCTCCAAAATCGGGATCATTTACCAAATCATCTATATTACAAGACATCACAAGAGCATCACCGCCATTATCATAGTTTATATCGGCAATTTTTTGAATGGCTTCGGGGGAAAAATTTGTTCCATGAATTTTGTACAAACCGGGTGCAACCACCATG
>CAZUGB010000060.1:0-23319 GCA_964619925.1 uncultured Candidatus Cloacimonadota bacterium | reverse complement strand
CCTATTGCTACTACGTTTGTGTTTCTTGTTACACCCGTTTTTGAAAAAAAAGCATATATCTCATTTAAGGTTTTATGATTTTTGTTCTCTTCGGATGCTTTGAATATGTAGGAATTTTTTAAATTAAAAGCATATAAATTTGCTACCGTTTCATCGATAATATATACGTTTGATTCATCTGTAAAATCTTTATAATGTTTTGTAAAAATTATTTCCGAGTTTCTTGAGCCTATTTTGTATATCATGGTTTTAACGTTTTTAGGATATAGGGGAATAAATTTTTATAAAAACCGATGTAATAAACCAAGAGTATATAAAATACAAATTTGATTATCGATATTGTAAGATTCATAGGAACAATATAATTTAAAATTGATACAAGTAACACTACAAAAAATGCAATGATAACATACATAAATTTATATCCGAGATCATTATGTTTTTTTGCGTTAAAGAAGTGTATTATTACAATAATAAGGTATGAGAAAATGGATGAAAAACCTGCACCGTACATTCCGTATTTAGGTATGGAGATAACATTTAAAACAATGTTCAAAAGTGCGCCTATGGTTATTGTAATTGCTATATATTTGGATTTTTTGATGTTGTAAAACGAGATGTTTAACAGATAGAAAATACCTATTAAAAAATTCGATAACGTGCCGAAAAATACAATTTTCATTCCGGAAAAATACGCTTCATTTATAAAAATTTTATAGATTTCCGGCGAAAAAAGTATTACTCCTATGGATAATAATGTACCCAAAACAAGGTAAATATTGAAGAATTTTTGATAAATTTTCTTAGCATATTTCTTTTTTGCAATCTTCATGGCAAAGGGTAAATAACTTAAACTGAACAGAGAAGTTAAAAAAGACACTATCAAACCGATTTTATATGAGATAGCATAAATTCCGGCATCATCCAAACCGTTCGGTGACAAAATTCCCAATAAATATCTGTCGGAAAATGAAAGAATTAGCAAAGATAATGCTCCCGGAACCATTGGAAGTCCAAACGAAATGCAATCTTTTATGATTTCCCAAGAGAAAAAATCCGGTTTTTCTATGTTTTTATAAAGTTTGTAAAGTATCCTGAAAATGAAATAAAAGGATGAGACAAACACAATTATTGTGGTGTACAAAAGCCATTTGAATACATTCTCAAGAGTAAAAACGTTATAAAAATATCCAAAAGAATAAAAAATAACAAGCGATACAAAATAAATAAGTTTGTTTATTATAAAGGATGTGGATTTTTCTATAATGTTTAAAAAACTTTGAGTTATGGAAAAAAAGGTATTGAACCACATTATCAAAGCGACAATACTAAAAATAAAACCGTATTCGGGGGTTTTGAAAAGCATTTTTGATATAAAAAAACGCGTATGATAAATTATCAAAGAAAAAAACGTGGCGGAAAAAGTAAGTGTGATAAAATAAGATGAAATAAAAGTAAAATGATATTCCGAAGTTTGTTGGTGATTAAAATGAGAAAATAAAGCTTCGTTTAATCCGAGAAGATAAATAAAATTTAAAAAACTCATAAAAACCACAGCGATAGAATAAATTGCATATTCCGAAGGTGCAAATTTAAAAGTGAAAATAGGAATTAATACGAAGAAGAAAATGTTCTTTATTAAATTGCCTCCTGCATATATTAAGGTTTGTTTGAGATAATTTTTTTTCTTATTAAACATTGGGGAAATTGTCCTCTAATATGGCAATTATTTTATCACTTGCATCACCGGTTCCGTAAATATCGGAAAAGTTTTGATAAATTCGGTTGGAATTTAAAAATTTTTCGGTTTCTCTCACTATCTTATCGGTATCGGTTCCTACCAATTTTAAAATATCCACTTCTATTCCTTCGGTTCTTTCGGTAAGATTGCGCATTACCAATGTGGGAATACCCAAACCGACCGCTTCCTCCTGAACTCCTCCCGAATCGGTAAGAACCAATTTGGCTTTGGTTAAATAATTTACAAAATCCATATATGAAAGAGGTTCTAAAAGCTTCACATTTGAAATATCGGATAAAATTCGATTAACCGTATTGATTATATTCGGATTTTTATGAACAGGATATATGAAATCGTAGTTTTTATATTTGTTTGCCAAAATTTTTATAGCGTTACAAATATTTTTTATTCCTACACCGAAATTTTCTCTGCGATGAGCGGTGATTAGAACAAATGGTCTCGCAAAGGAAGAGGGTGAAATTTTTTCTTGGATATATTTTAAACTGTCTATCACGGTATTTCCCGTGATAAAGATTTTATCTTTGCTTATGTTTTCTCCGATAAGATTTTGATAATTTTGTTTTGTGGGGGCAAACAAAATATCCGAGATTCTATCGATAAATTGCCGGTTAATTTCTTCGGGATAGGGTTGATATTTGTTATAAGTTCGTAATCCGGCCTCTATATGAGCGATGGGGATTTTATTGTAGAATGCCGATAATGCGGAAATAAAAGCGGTGGTGGTATCTCCCTGAACCATCATAAGATCGGGTTTTTCTTTATTTATTATTTCATCGGTTTTTTCCAAGATAATTTTTGAAAGATAAGATAAAGATTGGTTGTGTTTCATTACGGAAAGTCGATAATCGGGCATTATATCGAATAATTTTAGCATATCATCGGACATTGTTTTGTGTTGACCGGTGGAAACCACTATCGGAATAAATTTTTTATTAGAAAGCAATTTTTTTATCACTATTGCAGTTTTTATAATTTCAGGTCTTGTTCCCACGCTGATAAGTATTTTCTTTTTCATTTTCTCACTACTTTTTCATAAAATTTTATTGTTTGTTCGGCTATGTTTTTCCACAAAAAGTTTTTTGCAATATGATTCTTCAATTTATCGTTTTTTGGCAGGATAAGGGCTTGTTCGGTTTTATTTACGATATCTTCTACGGAATAAGGATTTGCATAAAGTGCCATATCTTTGAAATATTCTTTGGTGCCTCCAAAAGGTGTGATAACGATGTTTGCACCGGTTAGAGCCGCTTCCATAGCCGCTATGCCGGGTGTCTCGTAAAGTGTGGGCAAAATAAAAACTTTGCAAGCCGCATATGCGGACATTAGCATTTCGTCATCATGAGAGAGCCATTCTATCAAAGTAATATGAGGTGATTTCTCTATCATTTCCCTGCATTTTTTCCCTTCGGGTGTATTAAGAACATTTGCGATTATTACGGCTTTTTCGTCTATCTTTTGCAGTGCTTTGATAATATTTATGCCGTTTTTTCTTTTTGCTCCGAGGTGGCCTACATACAAAACAAAATCTTTGTAACCGTATTTTTTTACCCACAATGATTCATCCGCATACAGAAATCTTTTTTCCACACCATTCGGTATTACAAATGTTTTATGGGGATTTATATCCAATCCGTTTACCAATAAAGAGGCTTCTTTACGAGTGTTCGGAAGAACATAATCGGCAAAATCACAAACCGTTCGGGTGAAATAATAATCGGAATATGAACGTTTTAGAATGGGTTTGGATAATTTTTCCAAAAATCGATAGGTTTTTAGAACCTTTGCCGAATGCTTGCTATAAAATATGGGGGTAACCACATAGTTTGCTCCGTATTGATGCAAATTAACAGCCAAATGGTATGTGGAAACAGCCGCCAAAAAAATATGAACAACATCCTCTTTTTGTATCTTCAAATTGTCGTTCCAATAATCAAAATATTCCACGGCTATACCCAAAGCCGAAAGTTCCTTTTTCATTTCCTTGATAACATACGAAGGTCCGCCTTTATTTAACATTATCGTTTGGTTTGCGGCTAATAAAATTCTCATAACCTATCCTTACTTTTTTTCTTTTCAAAATCATACAGATAATCTCGCCAATGGATTTTTCGTATTCTTTTTATATCGTCGTCAAATTCTTTTTTATCCACTCGTTCCAATGCGAAATTCGATATTATTTTTTCCGCTTTTACCAGTCCTATCTTATTTTTGTATCTTATTTTCAAATATCCTTTCGGGTTATCTACATAAATTTTGCCGTTTTGTACGGTGATTTTCATACGTTCAGAATTACGGTTAACCCACATTTTATAAAAATTTATCATTGTATCGGAAAATATCTCGTTGTCTGTGGTTATTTTTTTAAATATCTTTTCTATCACTTCAAAATATCCGTGATGCGGATGATGATATATGATTATCGGAATATTGCGGCTTTTCAAATAGTCAATCACGGCAAAATAATATCCGATCATCTCTTCTTTTGTATAGTGAGAGCGAATCAATCTGCCAATACTTATGGGATGAACCGGGATTTGCAATGCCGAAGAAAAATTACCCGCAACATAAGGATAAGAAGGAAAGTTATCATAATCAAAGCAAAATTCCGAGGAATAAAGGAAATATTTTTCGATAACTTTTTGCAGGGTGATGTTCCATTCGCCAAAAGGTGCGGCAAAGCCATTTGGATTTATTCCGTATTTTTTTAAAATTTCCAATCCCTTATTGATGTTTTTATCGTTTTCTTTGTAACTTCTAAAAATCAGATGACGAAAAGCATGCAATCCCACCTCGTTATTTTGGGGAAGTTTGGAATAAAGATTTTGCAGATTTTCTTTTGAAGAGGTATCCACAAACCAAGTTGTGGGAATTTTATATTTTAAGGTGAGTTCATAAAGCTTTTTGGCATCTTCCAAAGAGCAAAAATCGGTATCTATTCTAAAAGAGAAAAAGGATTTTTTGGAATTGGGATAATACCACTTTGTAACGAACGGCAATTTGATTTTGTGAAACAAAGCGGATAATGAAATTGATATGATTTTTAAAAATTTATATTTTGAAACATTGCTCACATCTTCCGAAGGCAATTCTTTTCTTTTGTCATAAAATTTTTTTCTGGAATATTTATGATTGGAAAACACGTTGGATAGCGTAAAAGGGAAAAAATATAAAAACCCTTTACCTACTTTTTCGAATGCTATTTTTAAATTTTCATCGAGATAATTTTTATCTTGCAAAAAGTAAATTTCATTATCGATATCAATCAAACCGATTTCGGAAAACAAAGAATTTTCTTGTGGGATAAGATAACGAACCTTTTTATAATATGCCTTTGTATATGTAATTTTTGAGAAGATATCCGTTTCGATAAGTACCATACCGCCGTTTTTAGCAAAATCGTACACGGTGTTATAACTTATTTGTGATTTTGATGTTACAATAATGATATTATATTTTTTTAGATCTATAAGATTTGATACTACATCAAAAAATACACCTTCTTGGGTCAAAACGGTTTCCCAAGCGAAATTATTTCCTATTAATCCGATATTATAAAAGGCTTTTGTATAATTCATAATATTTATCCAACGTGTTTTCCCATTTGTTTTTGTTAAGAAATTCCGTGAAATACTCATCTTTGATTTTGTTCGATTTAATATCGTTAATCATATCGATAATGGCTTTTTTCAGCTCTTTGATATTTGGATTTATTACCTTTGTAAAGCGTTCGTCCGTATTTTCGGCTAAACCGCCTACATTTGTAAGTATTATGGGTTTATGAAGATTATAAAACAAAAAAGGTACACCGCTTTGGGTTGCTTCGATGTAGGGTAAAACACCGAAGGAAGCATTTGAAATAGCATCAAGAAGCGTGCTATATGGTATGTATTCCTTTTCGAAAAAAGTTTTATCCGAAAGATTGTGCAAAATTAATTTTCTTTTTAATGATTCGATATAATCTTTGTTTCCCTTACCCAAGATATACAAGAGAATATCGTCGTTATTTATGTTTGAAATAGCTTGAATTAAAATTTCTATTCCTTTGTAAGGAAAAATTCCGCCTATAAAAATTATTTTGATTTTGTTGTTGGGGATTTTTTTTGTTTTATTTATTTTTATATCTTTTTCATAGGTATTGCCGTGTTCTATCACTATTATCTTTTCTTTGTATTTATCATTAAAACGGCTTTTTATATATTGAGACAAACAGATTATTCTATCGGCTATATCAAATATTTTCGTCTCATACGGTCGAAGTGATTTTTTGCCGTGTTGGAAGTAATTATGTTGTGTAATAACGATTTTAGCTCCGTTTTTTTTCAATAATTTTAAAAGTTGATAATCAAAAAAAGGATTAACAAACCAATTGATATGCACAATATCCGGTTTTTCTTTTAATGCTTTTAAAAATAGCAGTTTTGTGGAAAAAGAGTATGAAAAAATTTTAAAGAATCTTCTGATAGGTGTGGAATTTATTTTGTTAACCAGTTCCGAATAGATGTATTTTTTCTTAAACTTATAATTTTCATCATAATAGTGGGTATGCTCCGAATAATCCGAAGAAAAATAGGTAATATCCAAATCGGAATAATTTTGTGAAAGAGTTTCCAATAAAGGATAATTTACCTGTGGTGTTGTATTATTAGCATCAATAAAAAATATTTTCATAGCTATTTATCTTTTGATAACGAATTTATTTTTGTCTATTTGTCCATCCGGTGTATAAACGAGATAAAAATATATTCCGGGGGCGCATAATTTTCCCGCTTTGTTTTTTCCGTCCCAGTCAAATTCCTGATAATCGTTTTTATGAAGTTTGATAATTTCATTACCGTTCAAATCATATATTTTGCAGTACGTATTTCCTTTTGGCATATTAGGTTCCGATGTATTTACTATCCTTAATACATCACCTTTGTAGGGTGAGAAAGGATTTGGGTATGCAATTGTCTTATTGAGTTTTTTTACTTTATTTCTTTCTTGTAAAATGCCTATGTAAACCGAATTAAGTCCCTTGGGGGTTGCTATATACAGTTCGCCGGTATCGGGATTGTAGGCAAAGTCGTTTATCGAATTGCTCAAAAGCGGGGAGTTGTCCATATAGTAATTGATATACAAATCCTTGTCGGGATAAAATCTGGTGATTCCATGGTCATGAGTGCCTATCCAAATGGAACCGAAAGGATCTACAAAAAGTGCCGTGGGATAAGTGATAACCGAGCCGTACAATCGTTCTTGTCCCACCACATACCAATATTCGGGTGTATGATATTCGGCTTCTTCTATTTGATCGGGTTCCCAATTGTATGATGAAGCCAATACGCGTTTCTTTTGAATAGGTCCGTACCAAAACCACTTATCACCGTTGAACATAAAAAGTCCGTTAGCCGATGCAAACCATACCTGCTCTTCTCCGTACTCCGATTTTCTATATGCAATGTCATAAATCTTGCCGTGAGTTAGTTCGTTGGCAGGCGGCTCAATCCAATTGGAAGATTGATTATAATCTGGATAACCGGAAGCATTCCAATATTTGATACCGTCAAACCAAAATCCGAAGAAAACCTTATTCATTGCGGGAAGTGTTTTTACCACTTTTTGATCGGGACTACCATATATTTCAAAAGAGGTTAAAATTTGATTGTATTCATCCAAAACGCTAACTCCGCCGTCGTAACAGGTTATCCATTTTTCTTTTTTGTCCTTATCAAAATACATATCAATGATAAAGTTTGAAGAAACAAATAGCGTATCCCAAACATCGGAAGATTGATTGTAAATTGAAATTCCGTTGCCCCAATTCATATCGTTTCCTTGCGGAGAATATCTTGTGCCGAAATATACGTTGTTATTATTATCCACTTCGATGGATATGATATTATTGCTTATTAAGGGAGAAGAATAGCAGGAATAGTTTGTCCAATTTGTTCCGTCAAAAGATGAAACGCCTTTTGTTCCGGTGGTAGAAGGTTCCCATTTATGATGTCCGGTAGAAATCCACAATTTGTTTTCATTGTCAAATTTTAATCTGAAAATGCTATTGGCGATGGGACAATTTGCTTTGTATGTAGTCCAATTATCCAGATTTTCAGAGGTATAAAAACCTTCTCCCCAAGTATAGATTATGTATTTGTCTCCGAATTTATTAAAACCTTTTATTTTGTTTGAAATGTTCGGTTCGTTGTAATGGGTGATTATTCCCGACGTAAGAGGTTCGGATATCACGGTAAAAAGATTTTGCCCATCCGGTTTTATTATATCAAGATGTTCTTCATCCCAATAACCGTAGGAATAAAAAACGCGCTTATCCGCAGAAAATACGGGAAATATCGAATTACCCTTTTCATAAACTCGCCAGCCTAACATTTGATATAAATTTTTTACAATTAAAATGCCTTGTTTGGTACCGATTGCCAAAAAATCATCGGTTGCCGAAATATCATTGATAAAATTATCCGGAAGAGGCGAATTGGAAGTATATAAATGGTGCCACGAATTTGTAACCACATTTAGTGAATCCAGCGAAATAAAATCAATACCGTTGGCGGAGCCGCAATAAAGATGATTTTTAAAAAGTTCCAATGAAGTGATATTGTCGGAGGAAAGTCCGTTTGTTGTATCAAAATTCTTTATCAAAATAGGAAAATAATTTTGCGGATTATCATAAAATACACTTATTCCCTTTTTTGTAGCTACAAAAATTAATGTATCCTGTATAATCATTTTATTAACTTCATTCGAAATCAGACCTATGATGTCCTGAATCGGCATTATAAATTCTCCGTTTGAATATCTTTGAATACCGTTTGAATTGGTGGCTATAAATAAAACATTATCGGCATATTTTACATCTTTTATAAAATTTTCGTTCAAGCCGTTCATCGTAGTTAATAATTCCGGTATATTTTCCGATTTTTTTTGTGAAAAATCAAATGTTTGCATTCCTCCCCAGGTAGCCGTTACATAAGATGAATCTATTTTTATCATTGAAGTGATATATGTTGTATTTGTATATGCTTTCCAATCTTTTACAGCGAATAGTGATAAAGTAATCAAGATTGCAAGCGGGATTAACGCAAATTTTTTCATTTTTTATCCTCCTTGTTAATTATATAAAATCCAATAAAAATTATGATAAAAAGAATCATAAGTACCAAAAAGTGAATATGAGCCGGTGCATAAGAAAAACCTACGGTGATAATTCCGAATAAAAAAGTGATAAAATAACTCACATAAGCTATTGTTCTTTGAGAAAATCCCAAATTTAGCAAAATATGATGAAAATGATGTTTATCCGCTTCCATAATGTTTTTCTTGTATTTTATTCGTCGAAAAATAGTTACCACAAAATCACCAAGCGGTACAATCATTGCCGAAATCGGTATCATCAAAGACATTGCGGTAAATCTTTTGAACGCTCCGATGCCGATAATGGAAATTGCCGCTAAATTTAATCCTAAAAACAAACTTCCGGTATCTCCCATAAAAATCTTTGCGGGATAAAAATTATATTTCAAAAAAGCCAACATACTTCCTGCTATCGCAGACGAGATTAAAGATAAGATGAAAAAATGTTTCATATTTCCCAAAATTATCAAAACCAAAGCGCTAAAAAAAACTATACCCGCCGCTAAACCGTCTAAACCGTCAATAATATTTATGGCATTTATCAAAACCAAAAACCACACAAATGTAAAAGGAATTGTAAATAATTTTAGCTCGATAAAAGAATCCGTGAGCGGATTTGTTAATTTGGAAATTCTAAATCCTCCGTAATACAAAAGGGAAATTAAAATTATTTGCACAATCAATTTTAGCATAGGCGAAGAAACTTTGATATCGTCATATAAACCGAATAAAATTATCAAAACATTGGTAATTACCAAATAAAAAATTTTATGATAATATTCTTTAAAAACAATTCCTATAATCAATTCGGAAATTGTGATAACCGTGGCAAACGAAAGACCGCCGGCAAGGGGAATGTTTTTTTTGTGAATGCTTCGTTTCGTAGGTCTATCCAAAAGGTTGTATTTCATTGAAAATTTGATGTTCAACGGCACAAGAAAATATGTGATTGCAAATGTAAGGACGAAAAGAATTATTTGTATGCTAATCATTGTATAAATCCATATAAGAAAGATAAAACTTTTTCAAATTGAAATCTTTTTTTAATATTTCAAGGGATTTTTCTCCCATTGTTTTTAGTTTATCTTTCATTTGCGGTAATTTTGTTAATAAATCAACCAATTTGTCTTTGTCTTTCGAGCTGACTAAAAATCCGTTTTCCTTTCGCACCAATTCTCTATTGCCCGGAATGTCGGAAGCCACTATCGGTAAAGAGTGGTTCATTGCCTCCAATATGGCCAAAGGCATACCTTCCCACAAAGTAAACATCAAATAAACATCGAATTTTTTATACCATTTTTTTGAATCCTTTTGCCAACCGACCAATTGTATTCTGTTTGATAAACCGAGCATATTTACTTTTTTGTTCAATTTCTCATAAAAAGATCCGTTACCCACAAAAATAAAATTAATATCCTTGTTTCTTTTGCAGGTTTCTATAGCCACATCAATCATTGTTTTATGGTTTTTTTGTTTCTCAAATCTTGCCACATTGCCAATTACGAATTTATCTGATGCTTTTTTTGGTGAATTTGTTTCTATTTCTTTTACCGGAAAGCCATTATAGATGATTTTGGCTTTATTGCGTGCTACCAAATGGTATTTTATCGAAAGTTCGTATTCGTCATTATTCATAAATACCACATAATCGCAAAATCTTGATGCTATCATTTCGGAAAGCATATACAAGCCTCTTGCGAGGAAAAATTGATTTTGATGATAAGGAACGCCGTGGTGTGTGTGGATTATTTTGTGAACACCGGCAAGTCTGGCGGCAATTCTTCCCCAAAATCCGGTTTTGGAAACATGCGTATGTACAATATCAAAACGATATTTTTTTATCATAAGAAATAATTCGATAAAAGCCAAAATATCCAATGGCGTAAGGTTTCTTCTGATATATTTTAAAGGAATGTGTGTAAATCCTCTTTTTTTAATTTCGTCCACCAAAGGACCCGTAGGCTGGCAGGCAACATATATATCAAATTTATCTTTGGGAAGCAAATCCAATAGCTGAAGCATCACGTTTTGAACGCCGCTTAAAAGTGTTTGTAATTGTATATGAAGTATTTTTATCTTTTTCATAAACTATCCATAATATTCGATAGTTGTTCGGTTTGGAATTTTCTTGTAAATATTTTCAAATCCGCCGATTCTGTTATCTTCGGTTTGTTTTTTATCATAGAGAGGATATTTTTTGATATGGATAATACATCTTGGGTATCACAAAGCAAACCGAGTTTATAATCTTTTATTATCTTTGCCGCTTCGCCTTTTTCGGGTAACATTGCCAAAATAGGTTTTTTCGCTGCAATGTATTCGAACAGTTTGGCGGGGATTACGATTTCGCTATTTTGTTTGGCAATAAATAACATCAAAAAGTCGCTTTCCAAAAGGTATCTTATGCTTTCTTGGTGAGTTACTTGCGGTATAATTTTAATAAATTCGGGAACTTTTTGTAAGATTTTGATAATCTCCGAATGATAGTTTCCCACAAATTTAAACTCCACATTCTTCGGTAGTCGGTCTTTTATTTTCAAAAGAGCTTCCACAAAGAACTTAGGTGTTCTTTCTCCGTAAAATCCTCCTGTATAGGTAAAAATCAATTTATCCTTTTTGTGTGAACTTACTTTCATTTTAAAATCATCCTCATCAAAACCATTATATATTACCGCAAATTTTTTTTTATCTGTCTCGGGATATATTTTTTTTATTTTTTGTAATGAATACTCAGTATTTATAATAACTTTTTTAGCATATTTTAGCACTTTTCGTTCCCAATACACACTTATTTTTTTATGTATTTCGGTAAGATACTCCATATCGGGTTTTCCCTGCCACAAATCTCTATAATCCAAAATGTAGGGCAAACCGGTATATTTGGAAATATAATACGCCGCAATGGATGATGAATAGGGGGAAAGGGTAGCGTAAATCACATCGATTTGTCTGTTTTTACAAAGTTTTATACCCGCGGGAATGGCAAAAGGCAACCAGCCGATTTTGGAATCTATCGGGAAAATATTTCGAGAAAGTTTTTTTATTTCGGGTTTGGTGGTGTGATAAATTTTTTCGGGACGATTTCTAACTTTTTCTATCAGATGCAAAATTCTCATCGGATCCAATGATTCCGTTCTATAAATAGGTGTGAATTTTATCTCTTCGTATAAATTTTTATCGTATGCGATATATTCTACCGGTTTAACGGTTAACACATACGGTTTCCAATTAAATTGAGGAAGATATTTCACGAATTTTTGCGCGCGCTGAACTCCCGAACCGCCGAGCGGGGGGAAGAAGTAAGAAATCATCAATACCTTTTTCATATTATTCGAATATAACATAAACCCTCGAATTTCTGGAAATATTCCTTAGTATGAAGTGCCTTTTGTCTTTGGAATCTTGCCTGAAATCCGCACCTTCGATTTTGATTTCATTCAAGTTCTCTTTGTAGATATGAAAACTGAATTGTTTTAATTCTTCGGGGAAATATATTGTAAAATAACCTTCGTGTTCCGTGATGTGAACGGCATTTCTTTTTTTCCACCAAATTGCCAATTCGGAAAAGGTGGTTACGTAGGGATTGTTTTTAAGGATTTTTCGTAAAAGATATTCAAATAGTTTCAAAAGATATTTTATATCCGCAAAATTGGATGTGGAAAAATCAAATCCCAAAACACCGTTTGTCTTTTTTATAGTTTTGAAAAGTTCGTCTATTTGCTTTGTTGCGTGTTCGTATGACAAAGTTTTGAATTTATTTAATTGCAGGTTTTTATCTTTGAAAGCCACTGGAATTTGAATTGTTCCCACTCTGTTAATTTGCGGCAGTTTTGTTTTGTCCGAAAAATCAAGATACAAAAATTCATAAGGGAAGGCTATACCGTTTTTAAAGCCGCATTTATTTTCCAAAACATAAGAACTATCAAAAAAAATATTGTGTTTTTTATAGAAACGAGGTGTTTTTTGAACATCAAATTTATAATCTTGAATTCTAGAGCCTAATATGGGTTTTTCCAGAAGTTTTTTTAATCTTGCTTTTTGAGAAACGATCAAATCGCTTTTTGCCGAGTACTTGCTTGCAAGAAGTTGCACGTCGAAGCCTTTTTTGGATTGTTCCAAAATCATTTGTTCCACATCAGTATCTTCCAGATCGTAATCAAAAGGATTTTCTTGCGGAATGTCCGCACCCCAAAAGTATGTGCTTTTTATATGATATTTGTTTTCCAATTCGCAGATTTCATCAAAAGTCCAATATTCCTCTCTATTTGTAAAAATTGCTTTTAGTTTACTGATAAGATTTTGCCAAAAATATTTTATATGATGAATCACAAACAAATCGTCGAAAAAACTTCTTAAAATCTTTTTTGTAGGCCATTTATACAGCTTGTCCACACTATGAGAAATGGTTACGGCAAAGTTTTGTCCGCCGGGCCAGAAATCTTTTTTTATAGCAGGATAATAATCGGTGTTGTTATAAACCGTTTCCAGTGTTTGATCCAATAAAAACAAAAAATAATTAACATACGGATGCATATTATAATCTTCAAAAGGCGAATCGGGTATTTTATCATCGTAGCATTTCATAATATCATAGTATGCAATAAGATGAACAAAGATATTGGCGATTATATCGATATTCAGTTTAACCATTCTACAATGTTGAGAATCTTCCATAAAAGCGATATCTTCAATATTTTTTTCCGATAAAAAAGGCAAAACCAAATTTTCCACTTTAACTTTTTTTATCAGCGAACGAATAGTCATATAACCATAAGCGCCTATTTGCCACAAAGTTTCTTCTACCGGAATTTGAATTAAAACCTTATCGAAAGCGATATATTCCGCATAGGTTATACTCATCTCCAAATTGGAATAAAATAAAATGACATCCGTATCTAAAAATTCATCTACGGATTGTATATAGCGATATTCATAACCCAATGTCTTAAATATGAAATCGGTTGTTGCAACCACCTTATCATAATATTCCGACAAATCGCTATCTATGTATATCGCTATCATTTTTTTCTTATTTTGCTCCTTTTGTTAATCTTGTTAAAACATTTTTTATAGGCTTTTTTGTCAATATCATTTCAAAAGATAATTTAAAAATTTCTCAAAAAGTTACGACCATTTTAAAGATTTAAAAAATAATGTCGCAATAAAAGCAAAAATAATATCGGATTTGTAGATTTTTTTCAGTTTAACTTCTAAAAAACAAAGATAATAAAAAAACCCCTCCAAGAAAAAAAGAGGGGAAATATATGAGAATAAGATGGATTTTTAGTAATTGTTTTTAATAACTGGTTTTATTTTTTTTAATATTTCTTCGGAAGCATTGGAAAGAGCTTTTAACCCTGCTTTATTAAAATTTCTATCAATACCTTTTATATGGGAAAACGTATTTTTATATAATTCCTTTCCGGATTTTAAATCGGTTATGGATAAGGTAACATCCGCAAAAGCGGAATACATACCGTAAATCTCCGAACCTTTTCTTGTGTTTGCCTTTATTTTTATCATAGCATCTGCTTTGGAAATATCGTTTGTAAATGTGATGTTATAATTTGTAAGTGCTTCTTTTATTTTAGGTGCAAGATACAAAACATCGGTTTTTTGTCCGAAATTCGCCTCGTTTGACGTGATATAAAATACAGAACCCGAAACGGTTATAAATATCTTGCATGATGCTTTGGGAAGCGACGAAACAATCTCTTTTGCCAAAACAAAGGTGGTATCGGTATCCAATATCTTTTTCATATCTATTTCTGCTTTGATTATTTGCATTTTATCGGCGGAACGAATTTTTGTAAGATGTATCGCGGCAATACCGTTCGAATTTGTTGTTTCGTTTTCCAATAAATCACCTTCACCTTTTAGAAATTTAATTTTTATCGGAAGATTGGGGATAGGTAATTTGTTGTATGTAGCCGAAACTTCGGGATATTTTTTCACGGATGAATTTGTTTTTAGCGAGATTTTGTTTTGTAATGCCGTTAAAGTGATTTTACCGTACATCGATTTGATATGTTTAATAATTTCATTTATGATAAAAGAATTTTTACCGTTAAAATCGGATTTTTCATTTGGAAAGTCTTTTATCGCTTTTAAGGCTTGAAAGTAATAATAGGAAGCTTCGGTAATGTTTCCTTTGTGTTCTTCTTTTAAAGCTTTATCAAAAAAAGAAAGTGATAATTCTTTTGCTTTGTTTATTCTTCTTCTTTTGTTTTCTTCATATTTGGTTTTTGAAAGTCTGCAATAAAGCCAATAATTTTTTTTATCTTCATATGTATCCACAATTTCATAGCCTTCGATATTTGCCTGCGTGGATGTTTTTACCGCCGATTTGACATATTCTTTCAGTTTTCCGTCTATCTCGGTTATTTGACTTAATACTTCGCTTGATATAGAAACTTTTATCTCGGATGCAAGATTTTTTAGAGCGTTGTCTTTCGCTATTTGTAAATAATCTTTATTGTCTTTACTTTTGGCGGATACTCCTATACCGATATAATAATCTTTTGAAACGGGACGTTTTTTTACCCATTGCGGAATGGAAGACGAAGATAATAAATCGAATAATATTATAAAAAATATTAAAAAAGCGATAATTCTTTTCATTGCAATACCTCATTAAATAAAAAACCCCGCCGAAAAGCGGGGAAAGATTATTTGGTTAAAAATAAAAAATCAACGATGTTACTATAGACGCTTTACCGTTTGTTAATTCTTCTTGATCGGTTTCTGCGTTATATCCTGCATAAGTTACTGCAAAATCCAAAGAAAATCTATTGAATATTAAGCCCGAACCCAAAGATAAACCGCTACCTAATACCTGTTTTTTTTCATTGTTATCGGTTAAGATATATCCTGTTGTAGGATAGTTATAAAATCCAACTCTCAAAGGTAAAACGGCAAAATCGGTAACTATCAAATATTCCGCACCTATTCTTACTTGATTGAGATCAAAATAACTCAATTTTCCTTCCGAAGAATTGTTTTGATCGTTATTGATAAATTTTAATTTTTTATCCCTGTAATTTCTTATTTCATAATCAAAAGATAAAGTAAAGCTTTCACCGATTCTAAATGATGTTCCAAATCCTATCATCGCGGGCATATTCAATTCATAGGTATATCTTTTGTTTTTTATAGTCATAAGAAACGGTTTTTTATAAGAAAGTCCCAGCTTCATAGGTAATTTTGTGCCTGTTTTTTTCAAGTCGAACATAATTCCCGTTCCTATATTTTTTCCCGATACGGTCATTATCTCTTTTTGTCCGGTATTTTTATCGTTATATTCATAATTTCCATACCATTTGTTAAATGCCAGGCCAATGGAAAAAGCATTGCTTAATCTAAGACCGAATCCTAAATTAAATGTGTTTGCGGAACCGCTTTCCGTAGCCGTGGTGGTTCCGTATTCATCTTTTATCTCATTATCAAAATCCAATTGATCCTGAACGGAAACGGATGTGGTTAAATTCATTTCTCCTATTTTGAAAGGATAAACACCACTTATAAAATTCAATTTGAAATAATTAAGATCTATTTTGTTATCAATATTGTTTTGAGTGTGTTTGTATCTAATCGAATGTCCTGTCATTCTGGTTACAAAAGAAATTTCCGGACGTTCCAATTGTGCCAATCCCGCAGGATTCCATGTAATAGCTGTTGCATCGTCGGCTATAGATATAAATGCGCCTCCCATACCGGCGGCTCTTGCTCCCGCTCCCGTTAGGTTTAAGTTAATTGAAAATAACGATACGGAAAAAACCAAAAAGAAAATAAAAAGTCCTTTTTTCATGAATAACTCCTTTGTTTTTTTATTTTACCACTATTTTATCACCGTTTTTAATATCTTTTTCCTTGTACAATATTCTTGCCATCGATAATTTGGGTTGCACTTGATATACAATAGCTTCACCCAATTTTGTTACTTTTCTTCCCAATACTTCCTTTGTAACGGGGTGAACAATTTCCGCTCCTTCTCTAAATAAGATACATTTGGTTCCTTTTCTGATGCCTTGTTCCGAACCGATATCCAAGTAACAAGTGTCATCGTCTATGTTTACGATATTTCCTTCTACCAAAGGAAGTTCATTGTAGATTTCTATTGCGGCATTTTCCACCAGTTTTTCTATATTTGAAATGGAAGTATATTTCGAATTGGTCTCCTTGGCAACAATCAATTCGCCCGTTTCGGTATTAATAAGTCTTGCATAAACTTTACCGTATCCTTGTTTTACAACAACAGAACCGAGTACAATTACATCCGCACCGACCAATTTACCCGCTTTTACCGCAGTTTTGTCGTCCACCATGCCGGACATACCGAAAGATTGTTCTTTCATCACATTTTCCAAAGCATTGCGTTCAATTACTCTAAATCTATGTAAGTCCACCAGTTGTGTTATCATTTTATCCGTAAAGGATGATGCCATATCCTCATATTTGCCCGTAACGGTAAAAGGTAATACAGCAATAGACAATCGGGAACCCACCTGAGTAACTTTGTTTGGATCATAAGTTAAAGCACCCACGGGAACTTTTTTATGAGAATAATAATATTTCGGAGCTGTGCTTTTTTTCTTTTTCGTCGTTTTCTTTTTTTCTTTTTTTGCGGATTTTTTTTCTTTTTTAGGTTCTTTGATTTTAGTCTTTTGGATAGTATGAGATGCAATATTAGGAGGTTGTTTGCCTTCTTCTATCAGTTTGATATATTTTAAGGCTCGTTTACTCTTTTTGTAGCCGATAGATAATTTAAGCTCTTTCAAAGCGTTTTCCATATCTCCGATGTGATAATAACAAATCCCCAATTCACGGTGTGGAAAATATCTGATAAACCTTGTGCCGTATGTTCTTTTCATCTTGGTATCTTCAAATTCCAAAGAAATAGCACTTTTCAGTTCTTCTATCGCTCTGTCATAATCTCCTTTTTTCATATATTCCAAACTGTTGTTATAATAGGTATAAAAATTCTCGCTTCCGTGAATATTAATACTAAATAAAAAGAAAATAAATAAAGAAAAGATTATTCCTTTTTCGCCGAAAAAATTTGTTTTTCTCAAGTTTTTCTCCTTTATAAACTTTATTAAATTACCCACAATGATAAAAACTTATTAAAGTAAAAAAAATTCCGATATTAATGTCGTCAATAAAATTTTATTTAGCTTTGATGTTTCAATCTCTTGTATATTTGGTTTAAGTTTTGACGGGAAATACCTAACATTTTAGCGGTTTTCGTCCAATTTTTTCCGCTTTTTTGATAGGCGTTTTCAATAACTTTTATCTTAAATTCATTCACCAGTTCATTAAAGTTTCCTATGGGAATTTTTTCGCTATCGTGATAAAAGTCATCGGAAATTAATTGCTCGAAATATGAAGCTCCTATAAGCTTTTTATTGCCGTTATACATAATCACGGCTCTTTCCAATTCGTTTTTTAATTCCCGCACGTTTCCGGGCCAACTGTAATTATAAATTATCTTATACGCCTCTTCTGTTAATCCGATAATATTTTTTTTGTGAATCTTGGAAAAATAATTTAGGAAATACACGGCTAAGATTTTAATATCCTCTTTTCTTTCGCGAAGTGGCGGGATAAAAATCGGGAATGTGGATAATCTGAAATACAAATCCTCTCTGAAATTTCCTGTTTTTACCAATTCTTTCAAATCAATATTTGATGCCGCAATTATTCTTACATCAACTTTTCTTACAGTGTTCTCACCGATTCTTTTTATCTCCCCTTCTTGAAGTACCCTAAGTAATTTAGCTTGCATACTCAAAGAGATGTTTGATATTTCATCTAAAAAGATTGTTCCGCCGTTTGCTTCTTCAAAGAGACCTTTTTTATCAGAGATTGCTCCTGTAAATGCACCTTTTATATGACCGAACAATTCGCTTTCTATAATATCATTGGATAAACTACCACAGTCCACGGGTATAAAAGGTTTGTCGTTTTTTAAACTTAATTTGTATATTGCTTTGGCTACCAGCTCTTTACCGGTACCGCTTTCGCCTTGTATCAATACGTTTACATTGGTTTTGCTAATTTTTTCTATCTTTTTATAAACTTCTTTTATCGCGGGTGAATTTCCTATTATTCCAATATTATAGTGTGTAGGCGGGTTTATAAATCTGCTTAATTCTTCTTTTTCGTGAATAAGCGAGCTATAAACATCCGAAGTTTCCAATGCGGAACCTGCCAAATGGGCAAAGATATTCAAAAATTTTATCTCTTCGGGGGTAAAACTCAGCAAATTTTTTGTATCCAAATACACAGTTCCCACAACCTTATTATGAATTATCAAAGGAATACAAATCACGCTTTTTATATCCACGGGTAAATTGGGATTTATTTCCGTTTGGAAAACAGGTTTTTTGCTTTTAACCACCTTGTTCGCGATTTCTTTTACGAAATCTTTTATTTGTTTTAGTGATTCACTTGAAAAGTTTAGGTAATATATCTCTCGAAATTCAAAGTTTTCTTCCTCCTCTTCAAAGGTAATTATCACGCCTCTTTCGGTTTTTGAAACACGAACGGCCAATTTTAATATTTCAGTAAAAAGTTTTCGTTTATCAGTCAATTTTGAGATAATTTTTGTCATTTCTTCGATAGTATCCAAAAAGTCCGAATTGGTAGTAACTTCCATAGAACCTATGATGTCCAATTTGTAGTAATAAATGATTGAAGAGATTATTTTTTGTTCAAGATATTTTGTCTTGAAATAATCGTTGGGTAAAAATTCCGTTTTCTTTTGTACAATGATTCTGGCTTTTTTCAAATATTTTTTATAATCGTCTATTGTAATATTTTGCAGAAAAGCCTCTTTTTTTATTTTATATGCCAAAAAATTAAAATATTCCGAATTTTCAATCAATACCGAGTGAAATTTTAAGTATTTGTTCAATTGAGATAATGCTTTGCTAATCTGATTGGTGGCGTAGTAATAATTAATTTTTAAGAATTTTAGTTCAGCCCTTCTATCCTCATATTTTGTCATTATTTCATTAATTTTTTTCTCGATTTTTTTTAGTGTTTTTTCTTTCTTTTTGTTTTTTAGATAAAGAAA
The DNA here is from genome assembly GCA_964619925.1 of uncultured Candidatus Cloacimonadota bacterium. GTDB lineage: Bacteria > Cloacimonadota > Cloacimonadia > Cloacimonadales > TCS61 > CAZUGB01. The sequence goes on along the minus strand of CAZUGB010000060.1, from coordinate 3,352 downwards.
ATGTTGATAAAAATAATCGCCGGGCAGTATCATACCGTTTGATAAAATGGATTCTATGTCCATTACTTCTACGAAATTGTTTCCGGTAACAAAACCTATATAACTCAATATGATTTTCAAATTATTTTTTGATATTTCGGATAAGTTTTCCGTTTGCATTATTTCAAGTATTAAATTTTTGGTTTCTTCCCAAAACCCCATTCTCATTAGGATTATCAGTTTAAAAGCAAACAGTTTAAAATTAAAAATATTTTCCTTTTTATATTGGATAAATGCCTTGTTGTTTGATAACAGAGCTTGCCAATAGTTTCCGGTTAAGAATAAATATAGTGATTTTACTTCCCAAAAAAGTTTGGTATTGATGTTTGAATTTGTTTTTTTTATGATGTTTTCAGCTAATCTCAGATGTTTTTCCGCATTGGCAATTTTGTTCATTGCAATATCCAGTTTTGCCAAATGTGAATAAACCAATATTGATAAAATGGGGTTTTTCTTTGTTTTAAGATTTATTCTGCTCAAAATTTCAAAGGCTTTGGTCATATTACCGTTTTTTTCTTCTATCAAAGCCAAATCGATATGTGTTTGTGTTTTGATATTAAACATATCTTGATTCTTTAAATTTTGGGTTTCTTTTATTATCAAAGATAAAGTGTTCTTTTCTTCGGATAAAAGATTTAGTTTTTCATAGGCTTTTGCCAATATATTGAGTATCCTTATTTTTATGGGAACATCAAAATAATCGATTTTCATATTTTTTATTTCATTTATGATTTTCTTGTATTCTTCCTTGTTCAAAAGAAAATAACATTCCAGTATTTTATAAAAATTCGTAAGTTGTCCGAAATTATCGTTTTTTATGTTTTTTTCCAAAAATTGAAATATCTCAAATGCTTTATCGGAATAATTATCGTCTATAAGTTGCCAAGAATATTTTATCAATAAATCCAATAACTTTTCCGGATTAATAGTGTTTAAAATTTCTCTATTGGAATACACCAAAGAAAAAACTCGTTTTTTTACTTCCGGTTCCTCAGTTTGATTAATTATAAGGTTTGCGGTATTCAAAAATTCATCGTACATTTTTAGGTTGTCATAAATATTTAGCAAAATCTCTTTTTCTATGATAGATAGTGTTTTTTGTGAGTTTAGATAAGCTAAAATCTTTTTTAATGCATTTTGCTTTGTGGAAAGAGGAAGATATTGTTTTAAAATATCTCGCAAAAAAGGAAAATACAAAGAATAAAACTTTTTACCTTGAAAAACAAATTGAATTTTCTTTAAAAAACCTATTCTCAAATCGATTTTTAAAATGGTGATATTTAATATCCGTGCTAATTCTTTTACGGTAAACTGTTTTTTCCAAAATGTTATTATTGAAAGAATATCGATAATATCTTTGTCAAACTTATCCAGCTTTTTGGAAATTTCTCTTACTATCTGCGTGGGAATTATACTTTTGTCGAATAATTCCATTCTGAAATACCATTTTAGATTCCTGTATAAAATGATGTCTTTTTCAATATAAAAATCGATATATTGATTTAAGATTTTCAAATCTCTGTTGCTTTGCAATAAAAGATACTCTTCCATTGTAGCAGGCAAAACGCCATATCCGAAATACATTTTTAAATATTCTTTCACTTCCGAAACGGATAATTTCTTTACTTTATGATAATTAATTTTTACACCTTGAACGGCTTTTTTCAACGAACATCCCGTATTGTCCATTCCTACGATTATTTTGTATCTTTTGTTCTTTTTTAATAGTTTGAAAAAATCATCCTGATGTCTTATGAAGGTATTACAATTTTCGATTAGAAGTACCTTGTATTTTTCGTTGTTGATAAGCTCCGGCAATAAATTATTTTTTATTTGATATTCTATGAAATCATTCAAACCTTTTTTATTGTCAATTGTGGAAATTTTTACTACGGGAATGTTATCATGTTTATAGGTATAATAAATATAATCGGTAATTAGTTTTATATCCAATGAATTATTTGCAGATATAATCGACAGATTTATATTTTTAGAATTACTAAAATCCTTAGAAATTTTTAATAAGATGTCTTGGATTATTTTCTCACCGTAGAATTTCAATTCTATTTGTTTGTTTTTTCTTATTTCTTTTAAAACGTTTTTCCAGATAAAACTTTCCTTTTTTTCCTTGATATTATACTTTTTTAAGAATGGCATTAAATCCGATAAAATTTGCTGACTGTTTTTATATCTCAGATAAGGATTTTTATTGAGTAATTTCTTTATTATTTTAATTATCCCATTATCCACATCCAATAACGGTTTTACCAAATTTTCAGTGTGCAAATTCTCGTCTTTTACCAAAAAATATTCTTCGGTGGGAAGGGTGTTGTATAATAATTTGAATAAGATTACCCCCAAAGAATAATAATCCGAATATCGGGTAAATTCCGAATTATGCTCGGTAACTAATTCGGGTGCCATATAGTGATTGTTTTCGGTAATGTTTAATATATCTTTCGGTTTGATGTATGACGAAATTCCGTAATCGGCAATTCTCACGCGAAGTTTGTCGTTTTCTTTGGCTATAATTACGTTATTAAAATTTAGATTTCCATGGATTTTTTTTCTTTGATGCAAAAAGTGTAACCCGCATAGTAATTGAAAAAAAACTTCCAGAAAAAAGGATATTCCTTCACTTCGGATGCTTTGCACGGGATCGATTTTATGATACATCGGCATCACATAATACAATCCTACGTTTTCTATTATACCGAAATCCGTAACTTCCACTAAATTGGGATGCTTAAATTGAAACAACATCATAAAATCATTGTATATGGCTTCATAAAAAATAGATTCTTTGGGAATGAGTTTTATGTAGATATTTTTCTGCAATAATTTATCATAACCTTTATAATCAATAGAATTATCGTTCTTTTTTTGACCTTGGTTCAAAGTATATCTTTCCGGAAAATTTATTGATTTCATAATTTTAGCCTCCGAATATTCTCTGCGAAATAAAAAATTTCAAGCGTTGATACTGTCAAGATATTTTATAAGTTATAAAAATATAGATAGTTACAAATCTTGTTAGCCAACTATGAATATTTTAGTGATATTTGTCCTTGAATGTAACTCTATGAGTAACAAAAAGATAAAAATGTGGAAAATTGAATGCTGTCGTTTGTAATCATCTATGAAAAAGTAAACGAATTTATTAAAAATGAGATGATAATTGTTGTAATATATATAAAAAACGATAAGATACAAGAATTATAATCTTTTTTAATATCGTAATAAAATTGTGCAATAATTAGTTTAAATAGTAACTAATTCTTTCAACCGATAACCGACCGACGGTCTAATATAG
>CAZUGB010000059.1:0-4619 GCA_964619925.1 uncultured Candidatus Cloacimonadota bacterium | reverse complement strand
AAGACGAGCAAAAAGCGCTTGTGTGGAAGCACCCATTCCGAAACTAAGCATGATTACCGTGATTGTGTGCAAATCAACATGGAATAAATTAAGAATATAAAACCACATTGAAATATCGATAAGACCAAGTCCCACAACCGTAAGTCCCATCACACCACCGGCTCTGAAAGCTACTTGTAAACCTTTGTTAATAGATTTGGTAGCCGCCTGTGTGGTTCTATTGGAAGCAAGTGTGGCGGTATTCATACCGATAAAACCGGCTAGCCCGCTAAAAAAACCACCTGTTAAAAATGCAAATGGAATTAACCAATGCAATACATGTAAGCCCCATGCCATAATGTTAAATAAAATAAAAGCAAATACGAAAAAGATTGTAACCCCTTTGTATTGTTGCTTAAGATATGCAAAAGCCCCTTCTCTTACATATCCGGCTATTTCTTGCATTCTTGCGTTACCCGGATTTTCTTTCTTTACCATCTTAAAGAAAATATAAGCAAAAATCAATGCTGAAATCGCCCCGAATGGTGCAATGTACCATATAGGCGGTATTTGAATAACTTCGTGCATAAATATCCTCCTGAATTTTATTAGATACTCAAAAAATTTTTGGCTGTTTTAATTGTCAAGGATTGCATATTAAAATTTAATAATGTTAACTAAAAATTTTTAACGTCCTGAAATGCAATAAGATATAAAAACAATAAATAATTTGGATCGATGATATGCCTAATAATTAAAATAGAAAAGAATAGCTTTTTAACGTTCGGATAATAATCAAAATTTATATGGTTTGCAAAATTAAAATCTCTTGTTTGAATTATGAAATATAATAAAAATTGTTATTGTTCAATTTTTTGATTGGAAATTTTGTTTGACTAAAAAAACAGAAATACAATTTTTAATCAGAGGAATTAATAATGATAAAAAAAACCTTTGTGCCTGATTTTATTATTGAAAAATTAAAAGAGGGCAATTTATCGAAAGCATCTGAAAAATATGTCCTTTTCTTGGATATTGTGGGTTTTACAAAAATAACTCAGCGATTTGCCGACAATGGAAAAGAGGGAGCGGAGATTTTTTCCGAAATAATATCAAAATTCTTTAATAATATTGTTGGTATTATTTATGAAAATGGCGGTTTTGTCGCTGGTTTTGAAGGAGATGCCATACTTTGTGTCTTTGATAAAAATTCTGTAAAATATCCATTAAACGCTTCACTTTCTATTTTTGATTTTATAAAGAAAAATAAGTCTATTACCACGGATTTGGGAAATATAATTCTCGATTTTAGATTAAGTTTGGTATATGGCAATTTAAAGTGGAACATTATAAAAAGTAAAAAAAGGAACTACTATTATTTTTATGGCGATGCAATCGACAAAGCCATTTATTTATTAAAATTTTGTCCCAAAGGAAAGATTATTTTGGATAAAAATATATCCGAAACGGAAAAGGATGCTTTAAAAACAAAAAAAATTAAAAAGAATTTTTACCTCTTGGAAAATTACAATAAAATTGAATTACCCAAAAAAATCTATCGGTCGTCTTTTAAGGGGTATTATAACTTTGCAGACAAAAGAATATTCGAAATCGGTGCGTTAGGAGAATTTAGAGAATTGGTTTCGGTATTCATCTCTTTTAAGGGTTTTTCAAAAGAAAAATTTAATAAAGTAACAAAAACTATAAATAAATATCATGGCTATGTGAAAGATATAAATTTTTTTGATAACAGGTTGGTATTATTAGTATATTTCGGCGCACCTCTCGCTATAGAAAAACCTCTTTTCAAGGCTGTTAACTCGGCTTTGGATATAATGCGATTTTTGTCTTGTAAAATATCTATCACAAAGGGTATGGCTTTTACGGGGTTTATCTTAAATAAATTCAGATCCGAATATTTTGCCATGAGTCCGCAAATAAATCTGGCATCCCGCATTTTGGATTTATTTGATGAGGGTATTTTTATAAATGAAAAACTAAAAAGAAGTCTTGATGAATTTTATGAAATTGTAAAACAGGGTAATTACCACCTAAAAGGTATTCAAGGTGAAAAACGAATATATGAAATTTTGGAAAAGAAAGAATTTATAAAAGAGTTCGATAACAATTTTTACGGAAGAAAATCCGAAAGTAATAAGATAAAACGTGTCATTAAAGAATCCGTGAAAAATAAAAAGAGAGGATTTGTTTATGTTCAGGGAGAAGCGGGTATAGGCAAAACTGTTTTGATAAATAATGTTTTAAGAGATATTTCCGATGTAAATGTTTTTAAGCTTTTATGTAACGAGGTGGATAGATATAGCTTTCATCCTTTTAAAGAATTTTTGGAAAAATTTTTTCAAATACAAAACAGCCAAAATAAAGAGCGGATTTTTAAAAATAAATTTAAAAAGCTTATCAATGAAGCAATTGATGATAATATCAAACGGGAATTAAAGGAAGTTGAGCCGATAATATCGGGTGAATTGGGTATAAAATTAAAAAATTCCTTGTATGAAGAATTGGATTCCAGAAGACGGTACACGGCTTTTATTAATTCCATTCCCATACTATTTCGAGCTTTGGCAAAGAATAAACCTATTTTGATTTTTTTGGACGATGCACATTTTGTAGATAAAGATTCGATAAAGATAATTAATAAACTTTATAAGGAATTGTCGGATTTACCATTGATTTTGATAGTTAATTCGAGAGAGGATTTCCCAAAAACTGCATTCAAAGATATTTCGGGCATATTTGAAAAAATTATTTTGCAAAAGATTACTTTGAATAGCGCAATTAAAATAATACAATCTATTCTAAAACAACGCAGTAATGTAGAGCTATCTAATTTTATTTATACTAAAAGCGGTGGTAATCCGTTTTATTTGGAACAGATAACCCTTTATTTGAAACAAAACAATATGGTTGTTTCGGAAAAAGGAAAATACAAACTGAAAGATAATAATTTAACCAAAATGAGAATACCGGCTTCGATTAATGAAATTATAATTTCACGGATTGATAGTCTTACAAAAGAGGTAAAAAGGGTTATTAAAACGGCATCGGTTTTAGGAGAAAAATTTTCGATTAGGATACTTTCGGAAATGTTAAATAACGAAAATCTGCTCAAGAAATTATCCGAAGGAAAAAAGCAAAAGATTTGGTATCCTGTAAACGAAATCATTTATATATTCAGTCATGCTCTTATTCGAGATAGTGTTTATGAAATGCAATTGAAAAAGACGTTAAGAAAATTGCATAAATTGGCGGCTGTTTCCATAGAAAAAGTTTATAAAAACAATTTGGAGAGATATTATCAAATATTGGGCTATCATTTTGAAAGAGCGGATATGAAAAATAGAGCAATAAAATATTTCATAATGGCGGCAAAGATTGAAAAGAACAAATATCATAATGAAATTGCCGAAAATTTATATTTACATGCACTTGATTTGATAGGAAATAAGAAAAATTATGAAGAACAAAAATTGAAAATCCGCCTTGATTTGGGTTTGATAAAACAACGGTACGGCGATTTGGATAATGCTATTAACATATTTAAAAATGCTATAGAAACTTCTCGTACCCAAAAAAATATTGTAGGAGATTTATACAATGCGCTTGGTTGGATTTATTATCTAAAAAGGGATTATGATACCGCATTAAATTTATATAACGATGCGATTAAGTATTTCAAAAGGAATAACGAGGAACTGGGTTTATCGCTTGCATACGGACATATCGCCGTGGTTTATCTAATGACAAAACAATTTGAAAAATCTTTGGAATACTTTGATAGAAAAAAAGTTATTACAAATAAATTAAAGAGAAATATTGGTATGGTGGAATTAAATGTAAATCTTGGAGCATTATACATACAAATGGAAAATTATGATAAGGCTCTTTATCATCTCTTGGAAGCTGAAAAGTTGATTGTCAAAGAGAAAAATATTTTATATAAGTCGGCAATTATCGGAAACATAGGATTAATCTATTTCAGACAAGGGAATTTTCATTCGGCATTGATGTATTTCAAAAGAGATTTGAAACTTTGCAGATTAATGGGGGATAAGGTAAAATATTCCATCACATTAAGAAATTTGGCGCTTTTGTATAAGAAAAAAAAGAATTATCAAAAAGCAATAATGAAAAATATGGAATTGGTAGAATTATTTACTAAAATGAAAAATAATTACGGTTTGATTGATGCTTATTCGGATTTGGGAGTAATATATCAGAAAAAAAGAGAATATGTTGTTGCGGAAAAATACTCTAAAAAAGCAATTTCTTTGGATAACCCAAACAATCGGAGACACAAAATCGATAGCAATTATTATAACCTTTTTTTGATAAGGAAAAAACAAAAAAAATATAAGTCGGCTTTGAATTATATAAAAAAATCCATTGAAATGGCTCAAAATATCGAACGAAAAAAAAATAATTTATCCCTTTATTATTATGAAAAAGCAATGCTTTTAAAAAAGATAAAAAAATATGATGAATTTATAAATAATATCAATCTTGCCTATAAAACGGCAAATGAAAATAGCGAAATAAAACTAAAATCCAATTTTGAAATTATGTTGGATAAATATTTAAAAGCCAAAACAAAAGAAAACCGAAAGGCAATTTCCAAA
>CAZUGB010000058.1:0-9016 GCA_964619925.1 uncultured Candidatus Cloacimonadota bacterium | reverse complement strand
CGGTTAATCCTATTTTATTTTCTCATATAATCAAGTATTGTTTCAAAAATATTATCTCTGTCTGAAAGTAAAACATTTTTTTCTTTTTTCGTGTTTTTCCAATTCCAAATAATTCATTTTGCATTGCTGTATAGTGTTTTTTCGCGCTCTATTATTAAATTGGCTATTATACTTGAAAATAAATGGGCACCTTTGTCATTTAAATGTGAAGGATCATGAAACAGATTAAATTTATAAATAAATTCTTCATTATTATTAAAGTCCCAAAAAGTTATATTCTCTTCTTTTGCTGTTTTTTTCATTAAAATTAAAGACTTATTGTTTAATATATTAGTTGGATATAAATCAGGCGTTGTTATTAATAACAAATTAATATTATTAGCTTTCGCAATATGAATAAAAGATTTAAAAGCCATAACAAAATTATCATCTATTTCTTTGGATGATGTATCTTCATTTTCGTCATTGTAAAGTGAGAGTGCTTTTGTATTTTTTACTTCACCATGTAACGGTACATATCCTTTAAAATCTTTTTGCGGAAAGAAAAAATATTTAACGGCGTGAATAATTGTTGAATTAAATTGGTAAGATTTGAAAAATAATTGAATATCAATCAATTTTGATCTTAGCTCTAACGTCGGTTTCATAATATCACGAAATTCCCAATAGTAAGGGTATAAATCATGAAGTCTGTCATAGGCTTCGTTCGATTTGTATAACCAATTATTATCTACATTTAAAATTATCAGTTTAGGTTTGGTTCTTTTTAGAATAATTTTTTCCAAAACAGAATGAAAAAGAATTTTTTGACCTTGAATTCCCACGTTATAACAAGTTTGATTTAATGCTTTTTCAAATATTTTCGGGATATAATGTCTGGCAGCATGAGAACTCCCAAATATTAAAATTTCATCGGATGCTTTATATATCGAATATGTAATTCTGGCTTGTTTACCCGTTTTTTGATTGAAATAAATTCGTTTTGCAATAGTTCCTACTATAAAATCAAAGATTAACAATATTACTATAAACTTTATCGCTTTTTGAAAAAACAACTTATAATCATTTATATTGAACATAATCTTAAAATTGGAAATAGATAAATTGACTTTTATCGAAAACACCGATATAAAGTATTAAAATAACTAATATCGAGTAAATTGAAATGCGAACAAATTCATTTTTGATTTGAGAAACCGAAAATACCGAATTAAAATACTCTTTTTTTAGTTCGACTAATAAAAGTATGGAAATTGCAAATAGAGAATACAAAGGACCTGAGCCGCTACCGATAAATAATGAACCCGGATTTGTAAAAATCGTTTTTATAATGTAGAATGCGTCACTTATACTATTGGATCTAAAAAATATTCGTGAGAAGTTAATTAATAAAAAGGTAATAAAAATATTAATAAAACCTTTTCTTTGCTTTTTAAAGAGTAGCAATTCAATGATTAAAAATATGCCGTTTAAAGCACCCCAAATCAAAAAAGTCCAATCGGCACCATGCCATAATCCACTAATTGAAAATGTGATAAAAATATTAAAGATCCACCTTAATTTAGATACACGATTGCCGCCAAGAGGTATATAAAGATAATCTCTAAACCAAGTTGAAAGAGATATATGCCACCTTTTCCAAAATTCACCGAAAGAAGCAGCAAAATATGGACGATTGAAATTTGTCATTAACGAAAAACCAAAAAGTTTCGCTGTACCGATTGCAATTGAAGAATAACCTGCAAAATCACCATATACTTGAAATGCATATAAAAATGTTGCCGCTATAAATGTTAATCCTTCATGTTTTTCAATATTGTTATAAACGGCATTAACATAAATACCTACTCTATCCGCCACAACTATTTTCAAAAAAAAACCCCATATAATTAATTTTATTCCGTATGATATGGATTTGTAAGAGAAAACTCTTTGTTTGTAGAATTGGGGTAATAAATTAGTAGCTCTTTCAATCGGTCCCGCTACCAATTGAGGGAAAAAACTTACAAATGCCATAAATGCAATAAAATCTTTTGTCGGTTCAAGTTTTCGCCTGTAAACATCAATACTGTAACTCAGTGTTTGAAAAGTATAAAAACTAATACCAACAGGTAAAATAATATTCAAATTTTGTGGATTTATTGAGTAACCGAAGAAGCTAAATGCTTTAACAAAGTTCTCTAAAAAAAAATTGTAGTATTTAAAGAACCCCAAAAGTCCCAGATTTACTGTTATGCTTATCAATAACAATAGTTTTCTTTTTGTTGTATTTTCCTGTTTTGCCAATCCGCGACCAACTAAATAATCAACCATTGTACTAAAAAAAATTAACGAGAGAAATCGCCAATCCCACCAGCCATAAAAAACATAACTTGCAACAACTATTAAAAAGTTTTGAAGTTTCAAATTCTTATTGGCAACAAACCAATATAGTAAGAATACTATTGGTAAAAATATTGCAAAATCTATTGAGTTAAAGAGCATCTATTTTCCCATAAAATCAGTCAAACAAAATTAAATTCAAAATTACATAGATCTACCTGAGCAAAACAAATTTAACAGGTTTTTTATCCGTTGTCTTGGCTATATAAATTCCCGAGCCTGCAAATTTGGAATTATTAGATAAACCGTCCCAAGTTATTTCGTTTTTTCCGATTTTACCGTTAAAATAAATTGTCTTAACCTTTTCGCCTTTTAAATTAAATATTTCAAGGGATGAAGTTTGGGATTTATTCAAGTTAACGGAAAAACTTATGTTGATATTTTTGTTATTAGCAAAATAGAAGGGATTCGGGAAAACTTTTATCTTATTATTTGATTCTACAATATCATTTGATTGGTTATTTTCACCCAGTTCCGAAAGAATTGAATCAAAAAACAAGGTAACATCTTCTTGATCGAAATAGAAAAGCGGAAATCCCAAAAACAAAACAGTACCGCCATCCGTATCGTTTTTTATGGCGCAACTTACACCGTCGTATTCACTTCCGTTTTCCGAAGAAAGCGAATAAACCGAATAATTAGTATCATAAAACAACGTAACAAAGGGTAATGTGCCGTTAAAGGATACCGGTATTTTATTCGTATCCAAAATTAGATTTTGATATATTTCCGAAGATGCTTCATTCATTATAAATTGAGATAATTGAAGAATTGTAGGATTGTCGAAGAAAGTATTAAAAAAACTTTGATCAATATTTTGAGATGTTTTCCAGCCGCTAATTATCAAATTGCCGCCGCCGGAGACATAAGCGGATAGCTTTTCTATGTTGTTTTCTATGGCTGACAAACTGAAATCGTCATCATGCCAAATAATAGTGGAGAAATTTACAAGAAAGTTTATCGTCGGTTCACCTTCGATTGCATAATCGTATGTGGTAAAGTCCGAATTTATTACTGATTGATAAAATTGGTCCACAGCCTCATCCGTGGGATGCAAAATGGCGCCGCTTCCGTCGTCTGTTTCATCTATTACCAATATGCCTTGATTTAACGGAAAATCTATCGGAGTAGCAGAGGAAATATTGGTAAATTCACTTTCAAAATTACCATTTGTAACGGCACATACTTTGTAATAATAGGTTTGATTATTTTGCAGATTGTAATCGATATAGGATGTTTGATTAAGCGGTTCGTTATTAATTTTAGTGAAATCGTTTCCGTTTTCGGAGCGATAGATATTGTAACCGGAAATTGAAATTTCGTTCCAAAAATCATCCCAAACCAAGGTAATTTGATTGTTTCCCGCAAGCGTATTTAGTGTGTTTATGGATTTATTATTGTAGGATCTGGTTAAAACCCAATGATTAGGATCTATTTCAAAAGACGCAAAATTTCCCGATAACGAAAAAGTATTTTCTTGCGGTTGATTTGGTGTGGCGGAAAATAGCAAAGAATCCGCAGAGTTATCACAAGTGATACGAGCCGGAATATCTACAAAAAATTGATTGGATGTATTAGAGCGTGTTTTGGCAAAAATTTTTATACTGTTTGTGTTGTAATTAACAAAATAACAATAATCGACTTCCGGGGTGCCGGGATTATAAATCCATTGATTGAAAAATTGGGTCAAATCATCGCCGGTCAAATCTTGGCAAATATTTATAAAATCTTGTGTGATAACATTTCCGTATTTATAAGTATTAAAAAAAGTTCTTAATATATTAAAAAATAATTCCCCGCCGTATTTCAAACGAAGCATATGAAGAACCGAGGCGCCTTTTTCATAAGTGGGGGGGGTGAAATATTCGTTGTAGGAAGGATCATAAACGGAATGGGGTCCGTAGGAACCGGCCCAATTAAGGTAGTAATTATGAAAGCTATTTTGAACATAATTAACCGCCGCCTGCCAGCCTTGCCAGTGATGTGTATATACGGCTTCGGAATATGTGGCAAAACTTTCGGAAAGCCAAACATCTTTCCAAGTGAGAGGTGTAAGGCAATCACCGAACCAATGGTGAGAAAGTTCGTGAGCAATGGTTGTTTCATATTGATGATTTCCGGTAATGATAAAATTTCCCAGTGTAGTCATGGTTTGATGTTCCATTGCCGCATATGTGGAAATGGGACTTACCGCATTACCGTATTTTTCAAAAGGATATTCTCCGTATTCCTGCGAATATACTTGTATCATATAGGGTAAATTGGACAGAGTTTCCAACGCATTTTGATATTGAGAAGGTGAAACGAAATTTTGTATTGGAAGTCCGTTATAATCCTGATTTATCTCGGTATAATTTGCGGCTGTGATAACTACCAAATAAGTTGCTATCGGATAATAACCGACCCAGTTATGTGTTTTTGTCCCGTCATTATTATCTACAATGCTTTCTCTGATACCGTTTGAAGCCACTAACCAATCGTCTCTTATCGTAATATGCAAATCCACCAGAGCTTTGTCCCAAGGATGGTCATAAGCAGGCCACCACCAACGGCAACCGCTGGGATCTACCAATGTCATCACGTAATTATTCCCGAAAAACATACCCAGATGGTATGCATCGTTGCTAAGTTGCGGATTTCCCTGATAAAAAACTTGTGTGCTAAACGTTTCTCCGCTTGATATGTTACCCGTTTGAATATCAATAATTCCGTTTTGATAGGTATAAGATGCCGTTTGGTTGTTTACCAAAACCTGTGTAACCTGCAAAGCTTCCAGTTCATATTGTATATGCGTCATATCTTCTTGTGCCAAAACGGTGGCTTCCACATTTCCTTGGATAAAATGATTTTGGCTATCGATATTAAGGGTGATTATATATTTTTGCATATCAAATCCGTGTAAAGAATCGGCTTTTGAAAAATCGTAGGCGGGATAAATATTATTTTGCGAATTGTTAAATTCGGGATGATAGGCATATAATAGGGAAACAAAAATGATAAGAATAACGAAAAATATTGTTTTTAAACGTTTCATAAAAGCTCCTTTGTATTAAAGTTTAAAAGGTTCATAGCAAAGAATTTTACCGTTTTCAAAATAAACGGAACAATCTTTTGATTTAACTACGTTGCTAATTCCTATAAAATAAGGTAATGTCTTATTTGAATGAAATTCATATTCAAATCCTGTCAATCTTAAATTTTTCACCTCGTTTAGCGAAAAAAGAGATACGGTTTTATTCAAAGGGATATTAAGATGATTATTGCCGGGTTTTAATAATGTGAGTTTGCCGAAATTATCATAAAATTCAGTATTATCGGAAATTTCAAAATTAAAAATAAATAAGTTTGTAAGAGTGTGGTCGAATCTTTTGCCGAAAGCGGAAAAAATTATCGTCTTGGTCGGTGAAAATTTTCGGGAAAATAAGATTGCCTTTTTCAAATCGGTGAGATTTTGGTCCGGCAAAAAAACTTTTTTGTTATCGTCATATTTCTTTTTATCAATCGAATCCATATCACCAACGATATAATCGGCTTTTAGACCCGCTTTTTCGCAATTTTTCACACCTCCGTCACAGGCGATAATTATTCTGTCGGATTTTATTAGCGATAGAGCGTTTTGAACAATTGTTTTATCTACGGTTTCGCCGTTTGCAAAAATTATTACATTCATTTTAACAGAAGCATTTTGCCGGTTTTTGTTTTGTTTGACGTGAAAATTTTATAAAAATATACACCGCTTGAAACGTTTGTGCCGTTTTTATCCTTTCCGTCCCAAGGGATTTTATCGGTATTTTTAATATTAAAACTTTTGATACATTCGCCTTTCAAATTAAAAATATTTACTTTTAACGCTTTTTCGTTTTCGGATAAATTAAAGTAAATTGTGGTGAAGGGATTAAAAGGATTAGGATAATTGTAAGGCGACATTTGATTATCTATGATAGTATATTCGTTTGAGTTTGCATTTTCATAAAAGAAAATATTTCTGGAATAATTAAAATCGATGCCGTTGTATGAATATTTCCATAATTCTTCCGAAATATCGTCGTTTTCATAAGAATAAGAGGCGAAAAGAGTATTTACCCAGTCGTTGTTTTGCCATTGATAATAGTCGGTTCTTTGAAAACGGTTGTTCTCGTCGTATTGATAATTGTATTTAAAAACATTTTGCCATTCATCATTTTCCCATTTTTCATATTTGTATTCGGTGGCTAATGTGTCGGAATAAAGATAAGTTTTTTTATATGAATTTATCAGGTTGCCGTTTACATCCCAAAATTGATATAAAACCGAAGTTAAATTCGAAAGATTGTCGTATTCGTATGTGTATTGATGAGAATTAACCAGATTATTATTTATCCAAACTTTCCATAGTTCCAAAATGCAATTATCATTATCGTCATAAGTATAATAGCCCTGATATATGATTAGCCAATTATTATCTTGCCATTCTTCGTAAACGGAAGAGATAATTTTATCACCGTCGTAAGCATAAAGATATTGATAAGAATTTTTCCAGCCGCTGTCGAAAATTTGCCAAAGTTCTTTTATCACATTGTCATCTTCATTTTTAAAAATTGTTAGTTTTCCTTCAATTTCAATTTGTTGGGTCTGGGTATCTAACGCCTTTTTTATTACTACGGTTGAATCTGTAAAATAAGAATATTCATAAATAAGTGAATCCTGCCAGCTTTCATTTATCCATTTTTGATATTTTGTAAGTATCGGCTTGTTGGCTCGCGCGGATTTTTGAATATCATAATATGAAATCGGATGATTTTGCGAAAATAACGTTATGGATATTAAAAAAAGAATAAGAATAACTACCACTTTGTACATTTATAGCTCCTTTCCATAAAAAAAACCCCGCAAATTAATTACGGGGCGAATTATTTTTTCCTAACTATTTTATTACAATCATTTTATCAAATTTTGTAAATTTTCCCGATTGAATACGATAGAAATAAATACCCGAAGAGGCAGTTTTACCTTGATTATTCTTTCCATCCCATATTATTTTATGAATACCCGCTTTGAGTTCTTTGTTTACAAGAGATTTAACCTTCTGTCCTTTTAGATTGAAAATATCCAATTTTGTAATATTGGATTGCTTGAGAGCAAATTTTATGGTTACGCCGCTTTTTTGCTTGCTTGCGTAGAAAGGATTCGGATAAGCGTGATACAGTTCATTTACCGCGGGAATTTGATCTTGATTTTCATCCACATCGGCTACAATCAAAGTGACGGGTATGGTTGTTTGTGTTCTATTGTCGGAAATTAAAATCTCACCGTGATATTCGCCGAATGCAAGATTTTCCGAAGAGATATTAACGGAAAGATGTGCCGTTTCACCTGTGGAAAGATTACCCGAAACGTTTTCTATAGATATGAAATCGGGGTTTGTATTTTGAATTTGTGCGGTGTAGATTAATACCCCTCCGCCGATATTTGTAATGTCTATCGTATCGACAATTGTGTTGTTGGGTGCCAAAGTTTCTTCCAATGAGGTATATGATAACATCATAACAGGATCGGTAATAGGATTGGAAACTCCGGGAAGCTCTATGTCGTCTATCCAAGCGCAATCTTGACCCTCACTTACAAGAGCGTCTTTTCTGTAAATCCATTTTAATGTATGTGAACCTGCGGGAACGTTGTATGTAAATTGTTCCCACGGACGTTCACCTCCCCATCTGTCTTGTTCCGAATTATCTATATAAAATTCCAATCTGTCATATCCGTCGTATCCGTTGTCTTCACAAGATACCTTTCGGTAAAAACTAACCTGAGAAGGAGAAGTTAAATTTACCGTTATTTGCATGGTTGTATATTGGTTATCGTTTATATCATTGGATCTTGCACTATACGAACCGCTATGGTGTACCGTATTATCAATTATCCATTCTTCTTGCGGGAAAGACCACGGGAAAACATCGAATGTGCCGCTTTCAAAATCTTCCGTGGTAGAACCTATGCAG
This sequence comes from uncultured Candidatus Cloacimonadota bacterium, assembly GCA_964619925.1. Taxonomy (GTDB): domain Bacteria; phylum Cloacimonadota; class Cloacimonadia; order Cloacimonadales; family TCS61; genus CAZUGB01. The sequence continues at coordinate 656 of CAZUGB010000058.1, read as the reverse complement.
ATTTGGGTAGATAAAGTTTGATTGAAATTGTTATCACCGCTTACGGAAAAGTTAATGGGTACAACGGTTTGATTTTGTATTGATGATGATATGGTTACATGATAAACTATACCGAAATCATATTCGCCGTATATATGAGAAATTTCAAAGTTACCGTTTTCAAATGAGATAAAATTATTTGTGGAAGAAATTTCAAAATCGAGGTTTGTTTCCGGCGCGCCTCCCGAATTATGTATATTAAAAATAATATCGGCACTTTCACCGGGATTTAGAAGACCGTCGGAATTATCATCATTTGCTACCGAATAGGATGTAATTTCCAGATTTACCGAATTTAGTCTTACCATCGATGTGTAATCCCAATTTCCTTGATCGGAAGTGATATGAATCGAAAAGTTTACCGTATGACCGTCGGGTACGTTACTAGCCACATCAAAAACAAAGGGTTGAAGATTATTTTCATAGGATTCGCCGTTGATATTATTATATGCCGAAGTATTATTGTATAATGTAATGTAGGGATCATTAGCGGTAATGGTGGCATTTACATTTGTCGCCATTGTTTGTCCTAAGTTGTGAAGATTTATAAACATATTAACTCTTTCTCCGAAATCGGGTTGATTGTTGTGATTAAAATTATCTTCAAAAGAGGTTTC
>CAZUGB010000057.1:0-7787 GCA_964619925.1 uncultured Candidatus Cloacimonadota bacterium | reverse complement strand
GTCTTTTTTCTTATTCAAAAATCTACCGCGCCATTCCTTACCGTTAGTAATTAGATCCCAAAGTTTTTTATAATCCACTTGAGATTTTCCTGATTTTAAGATACTTGCGGGTTTATTTAAAATTTCTTCTTGGGAATATAACGTTACTTCGGTAAATTTAGGATTTACATAAAGAATTTTCCCCTTTTTATCGGTAATTACAATTATTGTGGGGGATTGTTCAAATGCTCGAACCAGTAGCTTTAATCTGTCTTCGTACTGAGAAAATAGAGTAATATCCTTTAATGTAATAAAATAGTATGAATTTTGATTGCTATCGTAAAATTTTGTTTTTTTGTATTGAATATATTTTTGTTTGCCTTTTGCCGTGGTTATTGCCATATTGCTTTCTTTGCCGTTATTTTCTTCCAGTAACTTTGTGATATTTGTTTTATCTATCTTAATTACATCCGAAAGATTTTTTACCTTATCTTCTTTTGTGTCGAAAATATGATAAAATTTACTATTTGCAAAGATAATATCAAGGTTCTTATCTATAATCAATATTGCCGTGAAAGTGTTTTCCAATATCAAATTATAAAAAGCATTGTTTATTTGCAGTTCTTTTAATACCTGAGTATTTTTTGCCAATTGTAATGACAAGTCTTTATTTTTCTTACCAATCTTTTCAATTAATTTTTGTTTTTTATGAAGTTCGTATTGGGTTTGAAGCTCCAAAATCTTTTTATCGTAACCCTCTTTCATTCTTTGAACGTGAACGTTGAAATAAAGTCTGTGGTATTCCCAAGCTTTTTTGTATTTTCTCCATTCGCTATAAAGTTCCGAGAGCCAATACAGAACATTTTCATGATGATGATTATTTCCGGTATTTTTAAAAATATTATACGAAACCATAAATTGACGTTCGGCATCTTTGTATTTTTTTTCATGCAAATAGATAATTCCCAAGTTGGCCGATATGATAGCCTGCAAACCTTTATTGCCCGTTTTTTCATTGGCTTCTATCGCTTTAATTAGATATTTTTTGGCCTTCTCAAAGTCATTTTTGCTTTTGTATATGTTGGAAATATTATTTAAGATATTGGCATTGAAAGAATCGTCCATATTGTTTTTTGAGTATCTGTAAATTTCCAAAAACAAAGATAACGCCTTTTCCCTTTGTCCCACGGTTTCGTAATAAATAGCCATATTAAGTTTTATTTTTGTGGCGGATTCCATAAGCTTATTTTTTTCCGCAAGTTCCAAACCCTCTTTTAAAAAATCATAAGAAGATTCAATTTTTTCCTGTTGGAATTGCAAGATTCCCAATGTATTACAAGCTTCTACCAAATTTTTTATATCTTCTTTGTTTTTCTTTTTGGAAAAATAATTATAAGCTTTAAATGCGGTATTATAAGCCTCTTTGTAGTTTCCTTTTATTCTGTGATAATTCGATAGCATAATATTGATTTCGTTTATCAAACTTGTTTGTTTTTCCGCTTCTTTGAAGGCTTTGTTTATATATTCAAACGATTTTTCGGTATCCTGATACAAAATATAAAAATGGGCATAAATTTTATAAGCTCTTATCAATCCTTTTTTGTATTTTTCTTTTTGTGACAATTTTATGATTTCATCCAATATTTCAAAAAGTTTTTTTTGATTTGATCTTACATATTTTTCTGCCAATTCAAGCATCAGGTTGATTTTTTTATTACCGGTTGCCTTTGCGATTTTAAGATTTAATTTTTCTATATCACTTATTGTTTTACGCTCCACTTGGTTCCTTCTTTGGTATCTTTTAATGCGATACCCATCTTATCCAAATCGTTTCTTATCTTATCCGCCATAGTCCAATTTTTTTCTTTTTTAAAATTATTTCTATATTCGATTAAAAGATTTATTAATTTTTCGGTAAGATTATCGATGTTTTTCATTAATTTTTCTTCTATTCTATTAAAAAATCCCAAAACATTGCCGAGTTTATACAAAAGATGAGCCGCTTCTTTTCTTGTTTGAAGGTTATTCTTTGTGTTTTTTATTATTTTGGAAAGCTCAAATAATACCGAAATAGCTTTGGCGGTATTAAAGTCGTCGTCCATTGCTTTTTTAAATTCTTCTTCGTTTTTTAAAATTTCATCGGATAATTTTATTTCTTCGTTTTTGAATGATAAAAAATCAATCTCCTTTAAGGCTTCATAAAAATTATTAACGGCCTTTTGCGATTCGATTATTATCGCTTCATTAAAGTCTATCGGGCTTCGATAATGTTTTGATAAAAAGAAAAATCTTATGGCTTCGGGTTTGTATTTTTTTAGTATATCTCTTGCCGTGAAGAAATTATTCAAGCTTTTGGACATTTTTTGTCCCTCGATGTTCAAATAACCGTTGTGCATCCAATATCTGACAAAAGTTTTTCCCGTTAATGCTTCCGCTTGGGCTATTTCGTTTTCATGGTGCGGAAATACCAAATCAATTCCGCCGCCGTGAATGTCAAAAGTCTCTCCCAAAAGTGACTGCGACATCACCACACACTCGGTATGCCATCCGGGTCTGCCTTCTCCCCACGGACTATTCCACTTGGGTTCATTCGGTTTTGCGGCTTTCCATAGCGTGAAATCAAACGGATTCTTTTTATTTTCATTTTCTTCCACTCTTGCACCGGCTTTTAATTCGTCTAACTTTCTGCCGGAAAGTTTACCGTAATCTTTAAATTTTTCCACACTATAATACACATCTCCGCCTGATTTGTAAGCATAACCCTTTTCTTCCAATTTTTTTATCAGTTTTATCATTTTTCCTATGTATTCGGTAGCTTTCGGTTGAATATCCACTCTGCGAATTTCCAAAGCCTCTATATCTTCGTAAAATGCTTTTATGTATTTTTTGGCAATTTCGGATACAGGCACATTTTCCTTTATCGATTGATCTATCAGTTTGTCATCTATATCGGTAATGTTTTGAACAAATGTTACTTTATAACCTTTGTATTCAAAATAACGTCTTACCACATCAAAAAAAACAAAAGGACGTGCGTTTCCAATATGAAAATAATTATACACCGTGGGTCCGCATACATACATCTTTATTTTTCCCTCTTCAAGGGGAATAAACTCTTCTTTTTTGTTTGTCATTGTGTTATAGATTTTCATTGGGATTACTCCTTAAATTTTATTGTATTTGATTATCGCCACTCTGTTTTTGCCTTTATCTTTTTTGTAAACTATCATTTTTTCCCACTTGGGATCGATGTCTTCTTTGTAAAAATGTTCGGCAACTATAAAACCGCCCTCGTTTATAATGTTGTATTGTTCTATCATATCCAATGTTTTATTAACGTAAGATTTATTATAAGGCGGGTCCAGAAAAATCAAATCGAATTTTGAATTGCAATTTTCCAAAAAATTATAAACCTTTGTTTTAATTATCTTTGTTTGATTTCTGCATTTAATTTTATTAATATTTTTTTTGATAACTTGAACGGCATGATAAGAATTTTCTACAAATACCGCATATTTTGCGCCTCTGCTAATAGCTTCCAAAGCCAATGCTCCACTACCGGCAAAAAGATCCAACACCACATAATCGGTAACATCAAAAAGAGAAGAAAATATGGATTCTTTCAAAGCATCGGTGGTAGGGCGCGTATCGTTTCCTTCCAAAGTGTAAAGGTTGGATTTTTTATACTTTCCCGCGATAATTCTCATTTTTCTTCTTTTTTCTCCTTTTCGGTTTTGCTTTAAAATTCAGTTCCAATTGTCGTGGTATCGGGCTAAAATTGGGGCAGTGCAAAAGTTCCGCATATTCGGGTTGCTTACATTTTTTTTTACATAGCTCGCATAGTTTATTAAATTTATTTTTCTTTGATGATTTCATAAATATCTGCCAATTTTATCTCTTCGGGTTTTTTGTCGCCGAAATTCGTTTGTATGATTTCATATATTTCTTCGCCGCTGTAATTTTTTATATCATCTTTTATTTCGGTATTTTCCTGATAAGATTCCAAAATCTCTTCATAATTTTTTTGTTTTGTCATTTCATCTATTACTTTAATAATTTTTTTATATTGTTTTTCGGGAAAAATCGAATATTCCGCCAGCTCTTTTTTATCAAATATGTTTAATGTTATCTGACTATATTGCGATTCATCAATGATTTTTTCTCCCAATTCGGTGATTTTTTTCTTTATTTCTTCCGATTTTGTATCGAGAAAGATTTTTTTATAGATAATATAGGCTTCCATATACATCTCTTGTTTTTCATACAATTTAGCCAAAGTTTGGGTAGCGACAAGATTTTTCATTTTTCACCTACGAAAAGATATTTTTTTAGTTTTTCCACTGTTTTTTTGCCTATTCCTTTTATTTGGGTTAGTTGTTCCACGGAAGTAAATTTGCCACCTAATGATTTTTTTAAAGCAAAAATATTCTCGGCTTTTTTGGGACCTATGCCTTTTAGCGAAATTAATTCCTCGTAAGTGGCTTTGTTTAAATCAATTTTTTGTGATGTTTCGGATGTTTTTTTTACTATTTTTCTTTTTGATTTTTTTTGTATAATTTCTTCCTCTCCGAAATCTATAAAATAATCTTCCAATCTTTCATAAGTCTTTTTTCCTATGCCTTTTATCTTCATCAAGTCGGCTTTGCTGTTAAAACCGAATTTATCTCGATATTCCACTATCTGCTTTGCTTTCTTGGGACCTATGCCGGGTATTGAGGTTAATATCTTTTCATTTGCCGTTCGTAAATCAATTTTTATTTTATAATCTTTTGATAATTCTTGTACGTCGGGCGTATCTGTTTTGGCTTCTTCTATTTTCAATCCCCAAAATTTTAATGAAATTCCCAAAAATCCGAAAATCAAAAGAAAAATTAATATTTTTTGTTCGTCCGGGGTTAAATAATTTTTTAAAAATTTTTTCATTTTCCGTAGATATAATCCAATACTGTTTGTCCCACAACCAATAATGATTTTTCGCTACATTTATCGGGGGTATCTTCCATAGTGTGCCAATAAGGATAGTCAAAATCTATCAAATCGATTGCTTTGTAACCTTGTTTTATAAAAGAAACATGATCGTCCGTGATTGGCAGACCTATCTTTCTTTTGAATTGGGTAAATCCTCGTTTCTCGGCTAAATCATTTAGTTTTTGCAATAATTCGGGAGAATTTTGATAGGAGAAATATTCCATTTGGATATTCAAATCTTCATCTCCCACCATATCCAATACAATCACATATTCGGGTTTGTCGGTTATCATATTTTTTGCCATAAAGTCCGAACCTTTGCACCAACTGTTTTCATCTTTGTATTTGCCGCTATCTTCCAAATCGAAAAAAGCCAAATCAATCCCGTATTCAGGCGGTTTATGATCGGCTAAAATATTAGCAAATTCCAAAAGTATCGCCACACTGGAAGCTCCGTCATTGGCTCCAATTATCGGTTTGTCATGATTTTCGGGGTTAGGATCCTTATCCGCCCAAGGGCGTGTGTCGTAGTGAGAACCTATCATAAGTCTTAACGTTCTTTCGGGATAAAACGAACCGACTATATTTACCCCGTAATATGTGGAGGAATCTATTGAAGTACTGAAATTTTGTTCTTTAACAATCGCTCCGCATTCTTCAAGAATATTTTTTATATATTCTCTTTCCAATTCAATTGCTTCGGAACCCGGATTTCTGGGACCCATATCACACTGATCTTTCAAAAAGGAATATGCTTCCATTTCGTCAAAAATCACTTTTCTGGTTGAATTTTTACAACCGAATATCAATAAAAGCATCACAAAAAATATATATTTTTTCATTTCAACTCCTTTTTTATCAAAAAAAAAATATGGTTTATTCTGTCAAATAAGAAGTTAAGAAGTCTAAAAATTCCACGCAAAAGACATATTTCGCTTTCGATTTTGACAAATGTGAATAAATAAAGAGTGTTTTTATATTCTGAAACACATTGAGCTAAGCTCGTTTCGTCGAGGTATTTGAGTTTGAATATTGAATTTTATGTTTTCGTGTACCGATAAAGATGATAAATCGGAAAATCTTTCCGTATCAAGGAGTTATTTTTAGCTAAAATTCTTTAAAAATTCTTGCAAGAGATTTTCCGGGAGCATCAACTTTTAAATCCAAAAAATATCCGAATGGTGTTTGTGATGTAGTATAACCCGCATTTTCCAATCTTTTTTGAGCGTTATCAAAAAGTTCCTTTGTAATATCGGGACTTGCCTTACTAGTGCTAAGATGGGCAAATGAGTGTAACACAATACGTTTGGTATCATTTTTACCTGCCGCCCATTTTATATTTTTAATAAGTTTCGTTTCTATCTTTTTTATATTTTCTTCGTCTTTTTCTTCCGCTTGAATAAAGGCAACCAATGTGTTTTCGATGGATTCCGATTTTTCATAATCCTCTACGGAGTCTAGATTTTTTATGCTGGTTTTATAATAAAAAGAGTTACAATAAATCATCAATAATTTCATATAAATAACCTCGCTTTTTTTTTCAAAATTTTTTCTTGTGAATTATGGTCAAGCACATTAGCCAAAAACATCAAAAATCAGATGAAGAGAGTGTGAGAAACATCAAAAGTTAATAGAATAAAATGTTTTGAAATCATAAAACAACATAAAAGAAATACACTATAAAATAATCGTTGTGACAATAAAATATTGACAAAGAAAATAAAAATTAAAAATTTAGATTGTCAATGCAGATAAATTTAGGAGGAAGATATGAAAAAATTGTTGTACCATTTTTTGTTTTTTTTATTTTTTTATTCCCTTTTATATTCAACTGATCATAGCGGACCCATAGGTTCCGAAACATGGTTTCCTTCGGATAATCCTCATATCATAACGGCGAATGTAACCGTGCAAGACGGTGCGGTATTAAACATACGCCCCGGATGTACTATAAAATTCAATGCAGGCCAAAAATTAAGAATTGAAGGTGGCTTGAATGCTCACGGAACAGAATCTAACAAAATAAATTTTACATATAATGATCCGTCGGGTTGGGATTGTATAGAATTTGAAAATATCGATAGCCCATGTAATTTAACTTATTGTAATGTGGGTAATGGCGGTATATATCAAGAAAAGGGGTTAGTGTATATCAAGAATTGTTCAAATCCCATAACGATTCTTAATAGCTTGATTTATAATAGTCATTATAATGGAGTAAAGGTATTAAATTCAACTGATGTAACCATAGATAGTACCGAAGTGGAAGGATGCACAGATTTTGGAATTTATACGGAATCGGAAATTACATTACAAAATAGTTATATTCATGATGTTTCTGGTTATCCTCTGGCTACTTATATGTGTCACCTTGATAATATCGCTTCTTCAAACGTGTATGAAAATAATGGCACAAACGGTATTTATATTTTCCGAAGTACATTATCCACAATGACTCTCTCGGATTTGGGAGTGCCTTATTATATAGGGGGTAACTTATATGTCTCATCAAATCAATTGCTTACAATCAATCAAAACGTAACTCTTAAATTTTTGAATAATTATGAAATGATGATTTACGGAGGAATAGATGCTACGGGAACCGCTTCGGAGCCAATAACGTTTACCAGTGCAAATAGCAGTCCAACAGCAGGAGATTGGGGTAATTTGAGTTTGTACAGTACGGATATGACTTCTAATTTTTCATATTGTAATTTATCTTATGGTGTGAGTAATTCAGGGGAGGGTTTAATAAACATTGATAATTGCAATTATCCGGTAAATATACAACATACCACCGTATCACACTCCGGACATTTTGGTATAAAAATATATAACTC
>CAZUGB010000056.1:0-5144 GCA_964619925.1 uncultured Candidatus Cloacimonadota bacterium | reverse complement strand
AGCCGATACAGGTATCTTTGTTAATTACTACTGCCATTTTTAACCTCCTATTTTTTATAACATTGCAAACAAAAAAAAATCGGCTTTTTTTTTAGCAAGTTTTTTTTATATATTTTTATTCATCGGATAATTTAAAAAATTTTTCTGCGTTTTCAAACGTTTTTTCAGAAATGGTATCTGCTGTAACTCCTTTAATTTCCGCTAATTTATTTATTATTATAGGAAGATTGAGGGGCGAATTTCTTCTTCCTCTTTTAGGATGCGGTGATAGATAGGGTGAATCGGTTTCCACAAAGATTTTTTGTAGAGGGACAAATTTTGCAACCTCAAAAAGCCTACTGTTTTTAAAAGTGACAATCCCGTTGAAAGAAATAAACCAATCTTGATCCAAAACTTTTTTTGCAAATTCTTTATCTCCTGTAAAAGAATGAAATACTACCCTGCGGGCATTGTTGCTTTTAAGAATTTCATAACAGTCGGTATGAGCATCTCTATCGTGAATTATCATAGGCTTATCATGTTTCAGGGCAATTTCTATTTGCTTTTCAAAAACTTCTTTTTGAATATTCTTCGGTGATAAATTTCTGTAGTAATCCAAACCTATTTCACCTATTGCTATGGATTCGGGGGTATGTTTGCACACAAAATCTTCATCGAATTTTTCACTGTCGTGAGGGTGAAAACCAACCGAGTAAAATAAACCTTTGTATTGTTTTGCCAGAGCCTTGCATCTGAAAAAACTGTCCTTATCCACGGCTACATTTATGATATATTCTATTCCGGCATCAAAACATTGTGTTATAATTGCATCTCTGTCATCATCAAAATCTTTCATATATAAATGTGCATGCGTTTCAAAAATTTTCATAATCCTTTTTCCTATATATTCAAAAACATCATAATATATTTCATTTGATAATTTTTTTCCAATTGAAATCTCACTTCCGCAAAGGTAAGATCATTATTTTTTTTTATCAATAAATTTGCGAACAATTCGATATTGCCGTTCACTTTTTTTACCTTTGTAATGGTAAAATATGATTTACTCCCCTCAAAATAGTCATTAAGTAATTTTAATAAAGAAGAATAGGACTCGAATTCAATGAGTTTTTTTCCTTTTTTGGTTTTTAAAACCAAGGTGCTTGGAACAGCGTCGTTTATAAGCAAAAAGTTAAAAAGTTTTGTTCCCAAGCTACGATGTTCATATAATAAATGAGGAATTGAATAGGAAATTTGTTTTGCTTCCGTTTGGTTTAGAGCAGATAAATCAATTTTTTCCCCCCACCTGAATACCATTTTTTTATTTTTGTATTTGAAATCATTTAACGGTATGAATTTTATCGATGTTTCCTTTTTTTGAACTATCACATCCAAATTAGCATAAAATCTGTTTTCAAAACTTTGCAAATCAATATGGAAAATATTTCTTTTTTTGTGGATTTTATAGTCTGAGAAATTGTTTTTTATAAAGCGTTCAGGAGAAGAAATTTTGTTATTTAATATTTCCAAAGGGAATATCTTTTTGTGATTTTTTAATATAAAATTTTCCAGTTTTGATGAGGATTGGAATTTGATCTCTTTTTCGATGACCGCTTTCTTTTTTTTAGCTTTTTTTTGCGGAGGTAAATTGTATGTAACAAAGGTTTTTATCTCCGGAAAAAGAATTTTAAGGGTATCGGTTTGCATTTTAAACATTACAATGTTATTGTTTACGATAATTCTATTCGGTTCGAACAATTGATTTTCATATTTTAAAAAAAATTGATAAATGGCTTTATCTTTGTGGAATTTACCATAATAAACCTTACTTTGATGTTTATCTATAAAGTCATAAAAATAAAAGGTATCTTTGCAATTTATTCTATACAAAGCCTCAGCCGCCAAAAGATATAATTTGTTTTTAATTAAAATATTCGGTGAGTCGATAAGTTCGGCTTGAGCATATATTTTGCCTCGTTTCCACAAAAAAAGTACGCGTTTGTTATTGAAATTTGTTTCGATATATTGCTTTTTAAAAGATGCCACACCGCCTTTTCTGATTTTATTCTTTTTTATCCAAGAGCGAAACATCGTGTATTGATATTCGCTGTTAAAATTATTCCTTTTCGGGAAAAAACCGAATAATTCCGATATAAAAACAATCAATATTACAGATACGAAAATAAATTTTTTCATTTTATTTGACATTACCACCAATATTTTTTTCTGTGTGTAAAAAATAAACGGATGATTTTGTCGTCAATGACATTTAAAAAAAAGAGGTGCATAATGATGACACGTATAGATGATAAAGAAAAAATAAAAGAATTTTTGGAATTAAGCGATAAAATTTATATGTTGCGCAAATTCCACAAACCGGTGCTTGTTTATGAGGTAGTGGACGATAAGGTTCGTTATTCTCTTTGGGAAGCCGATGTGATAAATAGATTCGGATTAAAGAATGTGGACGGTTGGGATTATCAGGAAAGTATCTTTTATTGTCCCGATTGGATGCAAAATCCCGACGATGACGATTTGGACGATATAGATGATTTGGATGATGAGGATTTATAATTTTTCGTTGAGCCTTGTCATTATCACGGTTGCTTTACCTTTTAAAAACAAATCCGTTACGGAGTGGGTGTAGTTTGATTCGGTCAAGTTGATTTCCAATATCTTAGCACCTTTCTGTTTTGCCATAAATGGTATTTGTGATGCCGGCATTATTTCACCCGAAGTGCCTATTAATATCATCAAATCACATCTGCTACTTTCGATAACGGATTTATTTAATGCCTTTTCGGGAATAGGTTCGGAAAAGAAAACAAAATCCGGTTTTAAAAGTCCGCCGCATCTTTTACATTTCGGAGGTAACTCGAATAGTAATTCCTGATTTACGTTAAATTTTTCTCCGCAATCCATACATGTAAGATATCTTGATGTTCCGTGAAATTCTATCACGTTTTTACTCCCCGCTTCTTGATGCAAGTTATCTATATTTTGCGTTATGATGCTTTTTATGATATTTTTTTGTTCCCATTCGGCTAAAACGTAATGAGCCTTGTTCGGCTTTGCTTTTCCAAAAAAATCATAAAATATCTCTTTGATGAGTTTCCAAGATTCTTTAGGGTGATTTTTAAAATAAAAGGTATCCAGAAATACGGGGTTATATTTGTTCCAAAGTCCGTTTTTACCTCTGAAAGGAGGAATGCCGCTTTCCACGGAAATACCCGCTCCGGTAAATGCTACAACATAATTTGAGTTTTTTATTAAATCGATGGCTTTATCAAAATTATCCAATTTTTTCTCCTATCAATAATCTAACGTAGTTTTTAAAGTAAAATTTTTCTTCAAAATTTCCAAAACCGTAATCCGATAAAATGTTTTTCCAGTTTCTTTCGATAAAATCAAAAGCATATTTGCATTCGATTTTTGTAAAAGGTATTTTGTAGTATATGGGCATATCATCAAGAGAAAATTCCGAAAAATCCAAAATATTAAATGTGCCTCCGGGTTTTAGGGCGTTATATGCGTTTTGTATGATGGATTTTCTTATTTCGTGGGGAAATCCGTGTAATACAAAAGATATAAAAACATAATCGAACTTGTCGGTTATGTTCAAAGGGCGGTCAATACGTGCTTTTTTAAATGTTACATTTTCAAAATTCTCAAATCGTTTGTTAAATTGCTTTTCCATTTCGTCCGATATGTCTATCCCGAGTATTTCGGTGGTTTTCCCGGTGAATTTTTGCATTATAAAAGCATTTTTTCCGGTACCGGCTCCCAAATCCAAAATCTTTTTATTCGGTTTGAAATTACAATCTTTTATCACTTTGTGTATAAACGTATCGTAAAGTCCTAAACTCATAATATTCATAGTCTCATCATAATATTTTGCTAAAAAGGGGGTTAATTCCACTTTTGAATCGGGATAAAATTTTTTCATTTCGGCTCCTTTTGAGTATCATAGTTTTATTTAGATAATATAATAGCTGATAATAACAAAAATAATAAATAAAAAATTTTTGATGCTATCAAATTCGGAAGATATCGGATAACTCTTTTTAAATTAATTAAATAAGTATGGTATTAAAGGGAAAGCTTTTTATAATTATCTTTTGTTTTTATAAAAAATACCTGTAAATCATAAAAAAATATTGACTTAATAAGGCTTTTACAAAAATTTTCTTAAAAAAAACAAGGGGGTTACTATGAAAAGAAGTTTGTTAATCCTATTATTTTTCGTTTTAATCATTTCAATTACACAGCTTGGTGCTATCGAAAAAGTGAAAAAAGGTCCCTATGTATTTAATACCAGATTATGTGGGATTAAATTTTGGGGAGATGGACCCGGTAGTAAAATTAAAAGCTGGGGTGGATTTGGCTGGGGATACAATATTTCCCAAAGATTTTCTTTAGTTTTAGACGGTGAAGTCGGTTGGACAAGACCTTGGGGAGAAAAAGACCAAAGGTTTATCACCTATGTTATTCCGGTAAATTTAAACGGTAGATTTTATATATTGGATAAAAGAATAAATCCGTTTATTACCGCTGGTGTCGGAATGCTTTATTGGGATTTAAGAAATGTTACTTGGGATGACGGTGAACATTCTATCTTTGAAAGATACGGATATTCTGTTTACAATGCCATGCAACGAGATTTGATGTTTAATGCGGGACTTGGTGTTCAATTTAGAATTTCAAAATCTCTTAACTTTGATTTGTATTCAAGATACCATCACATTTATGAACAAGGTATGGATATGTCCGGTCTTGATGAATATTATGACGGGATTATAGAAGCCGGTATAGCTTTTACCGTTAACTTTAATTTCAATACGATTAAAGATTCCGACGGTGACGGTATTCTTGATAATGTGGATGCCGATCCCGAACATCCCGAAGATTTTGACGGTTATCAAGATGAAGACGGCGCACCGGATCCCGATAATGACGGCGACGGTATTCCCGATATTAAAGACAAAGCTCCTAACAAAGCCGAAGATAAAGACGGTTATCAAGATGATGACGGTGTTCCCGATCTTGATAATGACGGTGACGGTATTCCCGATGTAAAAGACATATGCCCGAATAAACCGGAATATTTTAACGGTTATCAAGATGATGACGGATGTCCTGATGTTAAACCGGCTCCGAAAGTGGTA
>CAZUGB010000055.1:0-2745 GCA_964619925.1 uncultured Candidatus Cloacimonadota bacterium | reverse complement strand
ATGCATTATATGATACGCAGCTATTCCCTAATATTGGTAAATTACACATAAAAGGAAAGCACTAGTAGAGAATTTGAAAGACATTATAAATTTTATTTCTTCTTTTTATCGCTATGGGTATGGTGGGCATGGCGGTGAAGGATATGGTGAAGTTAATTATGAAGGTGAAGGTATTGGGATAATCCATACCACAGTAAATTTAGGAGATGGTGAATAATGATAGCGACGGCGTATAACAAACAGGTATCTGGCTTCACTACATTCCGCCCAAATCCTCGCTGCGCTCGGACTTCAGATACCCGCAAAACGCTACATCCGGTACGAAAAATTTTTTCATAAAATCCTCATATATTGTTATTTTTTATTCTCCGTCAATTTATTGATTTTGATTAAATTGTCTAACAAAATTGTAATATTTAATAAAAAAAAGTCCCCAAGGATTAACTTGGGAACACATCGTCTTTTGTCTTTAAAATAATTTTCTTATTTTTTATCTATCTTTCTCTTTCGGGATATTTGATTTCGTAGATAATGAATCTTTTTCGGCGTTATAAATAACGGTGAGAGTATAGGGTTTATTGTTTGTAAAAATTTTCTTGGTCGTAGCTGTAATTTTTATAACAGGTCCGTTTATTTCGTATTTGAAATTGGCATATTCGTCTGATGTGGGAAAATTAAAATCTTTCAAAGAAAATTTTGATAAATTCTTATCATTAGTGGAAAAAACATATTGTCGTATCGCGGCGGCTATCTTACTTGCCGAAATGCCTACTTTTGTTTTGATATAATTATTATTCTGAATTGTGTATCTCACTTGAAAATTATCGAACATTGAAGGTATGGAATAAGCACTCATTAGCATTAACAACATGGGTATCAGCCAAAAACGTGCGTATAACTCGTGTCTTCTATGATTTTTTATGATGTTTACGGATATTGCCAAAACGAATAAAACTTCCAATATCATGAGTATGAATAAAATAAAAAAAGGAGATGCAAAAGTTTTGTTAAAATATTGAATTTGAAAAGGATGTGATATGGTATTTATTAAATCGGGCAGAAAAACAACAATCCACAATAATGAACCGATAATGCCGATTACCGCATAAAAAACCGAAATAAATACCGGTGATTTTTTATGGTCGGGTATAAATTTTTGGGAATTTATAAAAAGAAGAAACAATAAAATCAAGCCGATTAATATTGCTATCGATAAAGAATACAAACTTTTTACATCGGAATTGAAAAGCGGGATATTATAAATGTTTACGGAAGTTTTATTTTGAGCGATTATTAATGCCGGTTCCAACCAATAACTACCATAAGGTTCTTTTATATGTTTGATATATTCGCCGAAATCGAAATCAAGCAATTTCCCGAGCTTTTCTAATTTTTTTAAATCAACTACGGATTTTTTATCAATTTTTGCAGAGTTATATTCTTCGATTAATTCTTTGAATAAAACTTCGGCTTTTTTGGATATATTCAATTGTTTCGATAATTTTTTATCCCAAAATTTATGAATATTTGCTTGAGCCACCACAAAAGCCAAAACCGATACAAGTATTGCAAAGATAAGAAAGAAATAGTATTTTTTCATTTTGACATCCTCATAATTGTTTTGCTTTCATTGAGTTTGTTTCAATATCATATTCGATTTTATAACCGAAAGGTCTATCGCCCAATTTATTTTTTGTTTTGCCTATTACGGTTATCTTGTTTTTGTCAAGTATTATTTGATAATCCGCATATTGAGAATATTTCGAAAAATCTATTATCGAAGAATCATAGTTTGAAAAATCCTGATAGTTATTACTTTTTAGCCACTGCAAAATGGAAGCAATCATTATACTTTCATTCTTTTTAAGTTCGTTTTTTACAAAATTATGATAATAAGTTTTGGATTTTTTATCAAATGTGATTAAACTTTTTGAAGAAATAAAAATGGTTCCTGTTAATATCAAAAGAGGTAAAAACCAAAAATATGAAAATTTGATATTTTGTTTGTATTTTGTAATGGAAAAAACGGATAATATAAGTATAAGAGCGATTTCAATAAATATTAAAAAGATCCTTAAATGAATAACGAAAGCAATATTTTTAGGGAAAAAATATGAGTTATATGATGAATTAAAAACAGCTAAAATAGATTGTAAATTTAATATTAAAAATACAATAACAAAAGAAATGCCTATCAAAGAGAATAATAAAGGAAAAAGTATCGAGTTTTTTCTATTGCCCTTTCCGTATAAATTTTTAGAAAAAATTAAAAACAGAAGTAAAATAATTATACCGAAAAGATAAGAATAATTGATTTTTTTAAATATATCGTAATTTACGTTTAAAATGGGTGTAAATACAAGATTTTTTAATATTCCCACGGTTGCAATGGCAGAAGCCGCTTCTACCCAATATCCGCCGTAAGGTGATTTTATCTTTTTTGCGGTATCCGAAAAATCTATGCCTATGGTTTTTCCAAGTTTAATAAATTTTTCATCATCAAATGATTGGTTGTATTCATTAACGGGTTTGTCTAAATGATCTTTGAATATTTCCTGACTCATTTTAATACTTAGGTCATACTTTTTAAACGTCGGATCCATTTTGTCGGGGAAGGTATTATTAATAATATTCGGAAAAACGATAAAAGCCATTATCATGAAAATTAATAATATCGTAATTAATAGATAATATTTCATAATAACCTCCAATTTTAAATTTACCCGAATTTTAATTATATTTATA
>CAZUGB010000054.1:0-4072 GCA_964619925.1 uncultured Candidatus Cloacimonadota bacterium | reverse complement strand
GATGAAAGAAATAAAAATTTAAAACCGAAATTTGCCGATCAGGTGGTGTTTGGTATAGATTATTTGTTTGCCGAAGATATGAAATTAACAGTGGAATCCTACTATAAAAAATACAAAGATGTTCCCATATCATATGCCCTTACAACACCCGATACTTTGGATAGAAGCGCATTTCAGGTAAATGCAGGAAAGGGTTTTGCAAAAGGTATAGAATTTTTTTTACAAAAAAAAGTTAAAAACAATTTTTGGGGTACCATAAGTTATTCTTTTTCAAAAGCACAAGCATACGATCCCAGAGATCCCACCGACAAAACTTTGTATGATTGGGATTTCGATTATGAGAATGTTTTTACGGGAATTATAGGCAAAAAAATCGAATTTATGAAATTTGATTGGTATGACAGATATAAAAAATATCTCAAAATATTCAGTTGGGCTGTTCCTTTTTTATCCGACGAAACGGAAATATCAATAAAATATAGATACATGGGAGGTAAACCATATACGGAAAAAATCTACAACCCATATTTAAGAAAGTGGTTTACGCCTACCAATAAGCCCTTAAATAATTCAAGATTTGAACCATATCAAAGATTTGATATTTTAATTTTACGTAGGTGGTTTGAAAATCGTTTTAACATCACCACATATTTGGAAGTGGAAAATTTATTCAACACAAAAAACATTTGGAATTATAATTACTTGGATAACGGAGACAAAGAAACGGTTTACCAGATGGGAAGAATGATTGTAGGCGGCTTTTTGATAGAATTTTAAAAGAAACTTACCGGTGAATACGAAAAACCTAAAAAGATATATGTTTTTGGAGTGTAAGCATTGCTAAAATGACTATCCGCTACGGAAATACCAATATCAAAATTATCGGCATCATTTTTTAATAAGATACCGCCGCTGATAAAAAATTCCTTTTCCACTGTGGGCAAATTAAGTGCGTCATTTTGATTTGTGTATTGATAATCAATATTATTGGTAAAAAAACCGCCGGAAAAAGTAATTATACTATTTAAATCGTATAAAACGCCGATATGATGATCTAATTTATCAGCCTGCATATAAAAATCTTTTGATGTTTTTTCAATCTCATATTGATAGTAAAGAGCTATTTTTTGAAATTTTAATTTTAATCCCATATTAATTTCTTCCGGTATGATTTTTGTATTTCCCGATTGTGTTTCGTCATCTGCATTCAAAACGTTAACGTCGTATTTCTCTCCTGTTCTATAAGTGAGACCGACATTTAAAAAACGGAAGGGTGTAAGAAGCAAACCGATTTTATATAAAAGAACGGTTTTGGCAAATCTATCAATATATGCGGCATCGGTTTCTTCATCCAATAAAATTGATTTTATAATAAATGCAACTCCGATTCTTACATATTTAATATTTTTGTAGTTAGCCGAAAGAGTGTAATTGTTTTCTTTATAAAAGAGATTTTTATTATTTAGATAACTATTTAGAGACGAACTCGTATTATGGATTTGGAAATTTTTTATTGTATTGAAAGAGAATGCAAAATCATACTTTTTTTTGTATGAAAAGGCATAATTAACCGAAAGTATAGGGTATCTCGGTTTTAATGATAAAGTGTCCGACAAACTTATTTTGTTTTTATAGCCGAATGTGGTTTCAAGATTTTGATATTCCACATCCACACCGGCGGGATTCAAATTCAATAGTGAACTTGAACCTATTTCGGCAACTGTGGACATACCAAGACCTACGGACTTATAATCATTATAATTTTGTGAATAAAAATCCCAATAAGAGCATAATAAATCTATTTGATCGGAAAATAACGAAATGGAAATAAAGAGTAAAAATATAATAAATACTTTCTTCATTTTGTTCCCCGCTTTTTTAATTTAATTTTCTATCTTGTTTGATAATTCCAAGTCGATAAGCTTTTACCAAGTTTTCGAGATCATTAATTTGATATTGCAAAATTTTTCCTGTATCCGTATCTTTTACTAATAATCTGTTTTGTGTTTTTTTTCTGTGAACATCTTTTGAATCGATTTCAAGCCCTTCTCTTATGGATTTTTCAGCGGATTCAAAAGGTTGATGAGCTACCAATTGCATACCGTAAGAATCAAAGATTAGTGTATATCCTGCAATTCCGGTTACTTTTTGGTAAGCTTTGGAAAATCCGCCGTCAATTACAATAAGTTTTCCATTTGCCTTTACGGGACTTTCTCCTTTTTTTGCTTTAACCGGTACATGACCGTTTATTATGTGTGAATTATCCGGATTTAAACCGAATTCTTTCAAGATTTTCTTGCAGGTATTTTCATCGTCACGATATTTATAATAGGGATTTTTCTCCTCTTTGTGAGTTTCTTTGTCATCAATAAAATATCTTTCAAACGTAGCTTGTTTTGTTTTGCCGAAAAGTGGTGAATCGGCACCTTCCCAGAGATACCACATTATATCCATACCGTATTTTTTTCTTTCTTTGTCCTTGGCAAAATAACCTTGTCTGGCGATTTGATCAAATTTATCCATTAAGGCTTTACCGGTGTATTCTTTTCCCTGAATTTGTAATTTTTTAAAAGAAGAATCATCATTTAATAAGATGCATCCGTGGAATAAAAGGTTGTTATTTACGGCAAGATAAAGGGTCCCTTTAGAAAAGAGAAATTTTATATGTTTTTGTAATTTTTCCGATTTAATAAAAGAAGATTTTAATTTGTCGATAACTTCTTGTTCTTCATTAGTTAAAGAATAGGGATCATCAGGATTGACGGTGGGGAAGAAGGTGTCATTTAATTTATAAGTTTTGCCGTCTATAACGATTGTTCCGTTTTTGTAGTTGATTTTATCCAATAATAATCTGTCATCCATATCAAATTTAGGTCTGGATTTAATTAATTGTCCTTCGACTTTAAATTGTATTATAGATATTGCTTTGTGCATCCTAGCCATAAGATCCTTTTCTTTTTCGCTGAATTTTTCATCTTCGGTAAATTTGGGGATAAAATTTTTACATGTTCCTTTTTTGTAAATTTCGGATGCGAAAGTAGCCAAAGGACGCAGATTTATTCCATAACCTTCTTCAAGGGTTTTAAGATTGGCATATCTTAATGAAATTCTAATAACATTTGCGATACAAGCCTCACTACCGGCAGCAGCTCCCATCCACAAAATATCATGATTTCCCCATTGTATATCAACCGAGTGATAATTAATAAGTGTATCCATAATAATATGGGCACCGGGACCTCTATCAAATATATCGCCTAAAATGTGCAATTTATCAATAACCAATTTTTTTATAATATCACTTAATGCAACTATATACTTTTTGGCATTACCCATTTTAACTATGGTTTGAATAATTTTTTCATAATACAATTTTTTATCGTAATCTTGTTCATTAAAAAGTTCATCTATAATATATGCCAATTCTTTCGGGAATGATTCTCTAACCTTTAATCTTGTATATTTGGATGCGACATCTTTTGCCAATCTGATTAATCGGTAGAGTGTAACTTCATACCACTCATCTATATCTGATAAAGTGGGTAAAATCAATTCCAATTTTTCTTTGGGATAATAAATTAATATTGCCAAATCTTGTCTTTCTTTCTTGGTTAAAGTTGTTTTAAAAAGTCTTTCTATCTTTCGTTTTATTACTCCGGAAGCGTTTTTTAGTACATGTTGAAAGGCTTCGGATGCTCCGTGAATGTCACTTAAAAAATGCTCTGTTCCTTTTGGTAGATTTAATATAGCTTTTAATTTTATAATTTCAGTGGTTGCCGAATCCAAATTTGGATAATTATAGGATAATAATTTTAGATATTTTATATCATTTTCATTAAATTGTAGGTTTTCTAATTTTACATCTTTCATTTTTACTCCGTGAATTTAATTTATTTATACGGATTCAAGGGTAAGTAGTTTGTCATTTGTGCTAATGATAATGATTTTTATTAGTTTTTCTCTTATTTTCTTGGATTTTGCATATCTTTCAAGCTGATTTATTGCTTGCTCTCTCATCTCGGATAGCTTTGTCTTTTTTAATTCTTCTTTCTTTACGTATTTTAATTCCACA
>CAZUGB010000053.1:0-22665 GCA_964619925.1 uncultured Candidatus Cloacimonadota bacterium | reverse complement strand
GAAATGGTAATGCCGGGAGATAACGTAACCATAACAGCGGAATTGATAACCCCGATAGCAATGGAAAAAGGTTTAAGATACGCTATCAGAGAAGGCGGCAGAACAATTGGCGCCGGCGTTGTTAGTGAAATTATGGAATAGGTGATTTAGATGAGAGATATAATTATACTGGAATGCCAAGTTTGTAAGAGTAGAAATTATACCACTACTCACAACAAAAAGAAGCATCCGGGTAGAGTGACATACAAAAAATATTGCCCTAAATGCAATAAGCGAACAGAGCATAAACAAACAAAATAAAAAAATATCGGAAGGTTAGTAGCTCAATTGGTAGAGCACCGGTCTCCAAAACCGGGGGTTGCGGGTTCGATTCCTGCCTGACCTGCCATATTTTTATAACAAGAGAGAAATATGTTTAAGAAGATAGCAAAATTTTTTAAAGAAGTTAGACAAGAACTTAAATATGTTAGCTGGCCGAACAAAGACGACCTGAAAGAAGGAACTTGGGTTGTGATTGTTATGTCTGCTATAACGGCTATATTTTTGTCTCTTGTAGATATGCTTTTTGCGTTTTTAATGAAGCTTATATTATTTAAGGGATAAAAATGAATTGGTATGTGGTTCATACTTACGCTTCTCAGGAACTAAAAATAAAAGAAGCGATTGAAAAAGGCATAAAAGGTTCTCCTTTGGAGAATGATATTGGCAGGATATTGGTTCCCACTCAGCAAACTTTTATAATTCGTGACGGAAAAAAAATAACTCGCCAAAGAAAGATATTCAATAGTTATATAATATTGGAAGCAAATCTTACACCCGAGGTAAAAAAATATATTTTGGATATGCCGGGTGTAACGCATTTTCTTGGCGTAGGCAAAAATCCTCAGCCCCTTTCGAAAGAAGAGGTGGAAAGTTTGCTCGGGATTACCGATAGAGATAAAAAATCCACTACCACTTATCAATTTTTACCCGGTGATACCGTAAGAATAACCTCCGGACCTTTTACGGATTTTGAAGGCTCCATAGAAAACATTAATCCGGAAACAAAAAAAATAACAGTCAAGGTTACTGTATTTGGTCGAATAACACCAATTGAAGTTAGTCTTGATCAGATAGAAATTATTTAAAGAGGTAAAAAATGGCAAAACCGAAAGAAGCGGAACATGTAGTAAAATTACAATTGCCAGCCGGAAAAGCTACTCCGGCACCACCGGTTGGACCGGCTTTAGGCCAAACAGGTATTAACATTGGTGAATTTTGTAAGAATTTTAATGACAAAACAAAAGATCAACCCGGAATGATATTTCCGGTGATTATCTATGTTTATAAAAATAAATCATATTCATTTGAGATAAAAACTCCTCCGGCAGCCGTATTAATCAAAAAAGAAGCCGGTCTTGCAAAGGGTTCGGCAAAACCGAATTCCGAAAAAGTAGGCAAAATTTCAAAAGAATCGCTTAGAAAGATTGCCGAAATGAAAATGAAAGACCTTAATGCTTATACGATTGAGGCTGCAATGAGTATGATCGCAGGAACTGCAAAAAATATGGGAGTTGAAATAGAAGACTAACATATTTAGCAGGAGATAATATCGAGAAGGAGAAGCAGTAATGAGTAGTAAGCGTTATGAAAAAGCTAAAGCAATGGTTGATAGAGAAAAATACTACTCTATTGACGAAGCGATTAAGCTTTTAAAAAGTTTTCCTCCTCCTAAGTTCGATGAAACTGCCGAATTACATTTCAAATTGGGAGTAGATCCCAGAAAGGCTGATCAAAATATCAGAAATTCGGTGATTTTACCGCACGGAACGGGGAAAAAAGTGAAGGTGCTCGTATTTGCAGAAGGCGAACAGGCGGAGCAAGCCAAAGAAGCCGGTGCCGATTATGTCGGTATGGAAGATCTTATAGAGAAGATCAAAGGCGGTTGGTTTGACTTTGATGTTGCCATTGCAGTACCAAGAGCAATGAAAGAGGTTGGAAAAATCGGAAGACTTTTGGGTCCCAGAGGCAAAATGCCGAATCCTAAAGTTGGCACCGTTACAAATGATGTAAAAAAAGCCGTAACCGATTCCAAAGCAGGTAAAGTGGCATACAGAGTTGATAAATCTTCAAACGTTCATATGCCAATAGGAAAAGTAAGTTTTGAAGACAAGAAAATCAAAGAAAACTTGCTTACGGCGTTAAATGCCATATTAAAAGACAGACCTGCATCGGTGAAAGGTGTGTATTTAAAATCATTAACTCTTTCCAGTACAATGAATCCCGGAATAAAACTTGATGTGGCTTCAGCTACACTTGAGGCTAAAAAATAGGAGATTATCATGGTGAAAGATTATAAGAAGCAAGCAGTAAGGGAAATAGCCGCAAAATTAAAAGATTCCAAAGCGATAATCTTTGTAGATTACAAAGGGATTGACACGGCTGAAGATACAGTACTTAGAAATAAGATGCGAGAATCCGATGTAACCTATTTTGTAGCAAAAAATACCTTTATTAAAATAGCCTTGAATGAGCTGGGAATAGAGTCATTAAACGATTATCTTACGGGACCTACCGCAGTGGCAACTTCCACAAAAGATGAAGTTTCGGCGGCAAGAGAATTGGCAAAGTTTAAAAAAGACGTTGTTCCCGATAAGGATATTTTAAAATTTAAAATAGGTTTGATTAATAACAAGATAATGGAACCTGCACAATTGGAACAATTGGCAAAATTACCGCCGAAAGAGGTATTACTCGCCCAAGTATTGCAGGGATTCAATGCACCGATTTCCGGTTTGGTGGGTGCGTTACAAGGTATTATACGAAAATTCGTATATGTAATTGATGCAATAAAAGAAGAAAAAGAAAAACAATAAAGTTGGAGGATATAATGGCTGATAAAAAGCAACAAGTAATTGATCTTATCAAAGAAATGAGTGTAATAGAGTTGTCGGAACTTGTGAAAGAATTGGAAGAGTTATTCGGAGTAACAGCAGCAGCTCCGGTAGCAGTAGCAGCAGCACCCGCAGCTCAAGCCGAACAAGCTGAAGAAAAAACCGAATTTGACGTAGTCTTAACTAGCGCAGGAGCTAAAAAGATTCAAACAATAAAAGTTATAAGAGCTATCACAAAACTCGGATTAAAAGAAGCAAAAGCTCTTGTAGATTCTTGTCCAAATCCGGTTGTTGAAGGCGTTTCAAAAGAAGAAGCTGAAAAAATCAAAGCTCAAATCGAAGAAGCCGGTGCTTCGGCAGAAATCGAATAATCAAAAAAATTATTTTAATAACGGAAGTGAAAACCTTGGCAAAAAGGCTCACTTCCGTTCCTCTTATTTTATACCTGAAAAATCATAATTATAAAAAATGATTTTTAAAAGGAGCTAACTTGAAAATTAAGAATTATTCAAGAACAACCAAAAGAGCAAAGGAATACGGTATTCCGATTGTTAGAGTTCCTAACCTTTTAGAAACACAGATAAAATCTTTTGAAGAATTTTTACAAAAAGATGTACATCCTTCCAAAAGGGAAAAGAAAGGTTTGCATGGAATCTTGTCTAAGATATTCCCGATAGAGGATCAAAAAGGCAATTATAAACTGGAATATATCGATTACACAATTTTAAAAGAAAAGTATTCCACTACCGAGTGTAAAGAAAGAAATCTGTCTTATCAAGCACCGGTAAAAGCCAGAATGCGTCTAACCATATACGATATAGAAAATCAACAGGAAAACGGTGAAAAAGATGTTCTAAATACTATAGAACAAGACGTATATCTGGGAGAAATACCCATTATCACCGAACAAGGTACATTCATTATAAACGGTGCGGAAAGAGTGATTATCAATCAATTACACAGATCACCCGGTGTATATTTCTCAGAAGAAGAACATGCCAGCGGAAAAATATTAAATTCCGCAAAATTGATTCCCTACAACGGTTCTTGGCTCGAATTCAAAATGGATATAAACGATATTATTTATGTTCTTATCGACAAAAGAAGAAAATTGCCCGTTACGGTAATGCTAAGAGCTTTGGGATTATCCACAAATGAAGATTTAAGAAAATATTTTTATGAATTTGAAGAAATTTCAATAGAAGAATCCGAAAAAAGATATCTGTACGAAGATATTTTCGATACCGAAACCGGTGAAGTTGTAGCCGAAGCCGGTAGCCAAATTGATGCGGATTTAATACAGAATTTGATAAAATCAAATATTACAAAAGTAAAAGTTATCAAAGAAGATTATCATATAACGCGAAATATCTTGGAAAATACTATCGCCAAAGACCAAACTACCAATCAGGTGGAAGCGCTTCAAAAGATTTATAATCTAATAAGACCCGGAGAAGCTCCCACATACGAAATTGCACAGGAATTTTTCAACAGAATGTTCTTTAACGAAAAAAGATATGACCTTGGCGAAGTGGGAAGATATAAAATCAACAAAAGATTAGGTTTGGATATAGATGAAAATATTCATACTTTAAAAAAGGAAGATATTTTTGCCATAGTTACCAAACTTATTCAGGTTTATAAAGATGAAGATAAAATCGACGATATAGATCACCTTGCAAACAGAAGAATCAGAACGGTAGGTGAACTTTTGGAAGAGCAATATGCCATAGGTCTTACAAGGGTGGCAAGAACCGCTATCGAAAGAATGGCAATTGCAGATCCCAAAGAAGTTACCATTCACGACATTATCAATAGTAACGCATTGATAGCCGTGGTTCAATCGTTCTTTTTAACAGGTCAGTTATCGCAATTTATGGAACAAACAAATCCATTAACCGCTATTACTCACAAAAGAAGACTATCGGCATTAGGACCGGGTGGTCTTACCAGAGAGAGAGCCGGTTTTGAGGTTCGTGACGTTCATTATTCACATTACGGAAGAATTTGTCCTATCGAAACTCCCGAAGGACCGAATATAGGATTGATAACATCACCTACTATGTATTCAAAAATCAATAAAATGGGATTTTTGGAAACACCTTATATCAAGGTGGAAAACGGTGTGATTACCAAACAGGTTGATTTTTTGGATCCTAACGAAGAGGAAGATAAAATCATCGCTCAATCCAATATAAATTTTGACAGGGATTTGAGAATAACGGACAAATTGGTTTTTGCTCGCCATAGAGGTGAATTTATTCAAGTGGAACCTCATGAAGTGGATTATATGGATGTATCTCCGCAACAGATTGTTTCCATATCTGCGGCATTAATTCCGTTTTTGGAACATGACGATGCCAATAGAGCGTTAATGGGTTCTAACATGCAACGTCAAGCCGTTCCTTTGTTAAATCCCGAAGTTCCATTGGTTGGAACCGGTGTGGAAAAGATAGTTGCGGAAGACAGTAGGGTAGTGGTTACAGCTCCTTTTGACGGTGTGATAACAGCCGTTACCGCTTCATATATCGATATTGAAAGAGAAGAAAACGGAAAACATGTTCTTGATATTTGGACCAAAAACAGAATCAAACTAAAAAAATATTTAAGATCCAATAAAGACACGGTGATAAATCAAAAACCGATAGTTAAGGTTGGAGAGCATGTTAAAAAAGGACAAATTTTAACCGATGCCGCCGCAATTAAAGACGGTAGATTGGCATTAGGCAGAAATCTTTTGGTCGCTTTTATTCCTTGGTACGGATACAACTTTGAAGATGCTATAATTTTAAGCGAAAAAATTGCTCGCGATGATATCTTAACTTCCATTTATATCGAAGAACATGAAGTTTTGGTTAGAAATATGAAAAACGGCAAAGAAGAACTTGCATCCGATATTCCCAATGTACCTACAAAGTCATTAAGAAACTTGGACAAAACAGGTATTATTAGAGTGGGTGCCACAGTTCAAGCCGGCGATATTATCGTGGGAAAAATCACACCGAAAAATGTAGATATAGATCCTTCACCGGAAGAAAACCTAATGAGAGCATTATTCGGTGACAGAGCGGGCGATTTTACCAATACATCATTAAAAGCCAAACCCGGAATGGAAGGTGTGGTAATCGATGTAAAAGTATTTTCTCGAGTGGAAGATGAGCTTAATGAATTTATGCAAACACGAGAAGCCGAATTGGCTCAACTGAAAAGCGAAAAAGCCGAAAGACAAAAGAAAATAGATAATTTCTTAAAAAATAAACTTTCCGAAATTTTAGTCGGTCAGGTTGCAAAAAACATTCAAGATAGTAAAACGGGTTTGTATTTTATTCCTACCGGAAAAAAGATTACCAAATCGGATATTTCCAAAATTAATTTTAAGAAATTGCAATTGGATTACAATTTGGTAGAAGATGCGGAAGTGAATAAAAAAATCTATAATGAGATAGTGCTTCCCGTAAAGAAAGCCGAAGAGGAAAGCAATAATATTTATAAAAAGAGTTCGGAACGTATCAAACACGGTGATGAACTACCATACGGAATAAGAAAGATGGTAAAGGTTGCCATTGCTAAAAAGAGAAAGATTCAAGTAGGTGACAAAATGTCCGGTCGTCACGGTAACAAAGGTGTAATTTCCAAGATAGCTCCTATCGAAGATATGCCGTTTATGAAGATGGAACACCGGTTGACGTGATACTTAACCCTCTTGGTGTGCCTTCGAGAATGAATATAGGTCAGATAATGGAAACTCACTTGGGAATGGCGGCGAAAATTTTGGGCTTTACGGTGGAAACACCCGTATTTGACGGAGCAACCGAAGAAGATATTGCAAAAGCTATGGAAGAAGCGGGATTGTCGCCGGACGGAAAGCAGGTTTTGTATGACGGAAAAACCGGAGAACCTTTTAAGGAAAGAGTAACCGTAGGCATTATGTACATGCTCAAATTGAACCACTTGGTTGCAGATAAAATGCACTCGCGTTCCACAGGTCCCTATTCGTTAATTACACAGCAACCTCTCGGCGGAAAGGCTCAACACGGCGGGCAAAGATTGGGAGAAATGGAAGTTTGGGCTTTGGAAGCTTATGGAGCATCAAGATTATTGGAAGAGATGCTTACCATAAAATCCGACGATGTGGAAGGTAGAACCGAAGCATTTAAAGCCATTACGGCCGGAAAGAATCCGCCTAAACCCGGTATTCCCGAATCTTTCAATGTTTTGGTTAGTGAATTAAAATCATTGTGCTTCAATATAGAATTTTTAAAAGATGAAGAAGAAGCATAAAATGTTACTCCAACATATAAATATGGAGGTAATTAAGTGATACGAGAAATAAAAAGAGACAATATAGCAAAAGATTTTGATAAAGTAAGAATCAGTATAGCCTCTCCCGATGATATTAGAAGTTGGTCATACGGTGAAGTGGTAAAACCCGATACATTGAACTACAGAACATTAAAACCGGAAAAAGGCGGATTATTCTGCGAAAGGATTTTCGGACCTGAAAAGGATTATGAGTGTAGTTGCGGGAAATATAAGAAAAAACGTTTTGCCGGTCAGGTATGTGATAGATGTGGCGTGGAAATTACTACGTCCAGAGTAAGAAGATCCCGAATGGGACATATCGAATTGGCTACAAGCGTATCTCATATTTGGTTCTTGAAAAGTCTTCCCAGTGTTATCGGTACGATTCTCGATATGACAGTGAAAAAACTGGAAAGAGTGTTGTATTATGAATCTTATATCGTTATTGATAGCGGTGATACCGATTATGATGTAAAAGACCTTATCGATATAGACGAATATTACAATATCAAAAATAAAGTTTCCGAAAGATTCGTGGCAATGATTGGTGCGGACGCAATTAAAGAACTTCTTTCAAGAATTGATTTGGAAAACGAATCACAAGATTTAAGAGCCAGAATCAAAATGGAAACTGCGGCTCAAAAAAAACAAAAAGCCATAAAAAGATTAAAAATTATCGATTCCTTTAAAAAATCAAAAATAAAACCGGAATGGATGATTTTGGAAGTTTTACCCGTTTTACCGCCTACTTTAAGACCATTGGTGCAATTGGAAGGCGGAAGATTTGCAACAGCGGATTTCAACGAACTTTATAAGAGAGTGATAACCAGAAATAACCGTTTGCGCGGTTTAATGGATATTAATGCACCTGAAATTATCCTTCGAAATGAAAAAAGAATGTTGCAAGAAGCGGTGGATGCTCTTATTGATAACACCAGAAAAACAAGACCGGTAAAGGGCAGAGGAAACAGACCCTTAAAATCATTGGCGGATCAATTAAAAGGGAAAACCGGTAGATTCCGTCAAAACCTTCTCGGTAAAAGGGTTGATTATTCCGGACGTTCCGTTATTACCGTAGGACCCGAATTAAAACTGCATCAATGCGGATTGCCAAAACAAATGGCTATAGAATTATTTAAACCGTTCCTAATTCAAAGATTGAATAAAATGGGACAAATAGACAAAAATAAATCCGCAAAAAAGATGTTGGAAAAACAGCAACCCGAAATTTGGAAGATTTTAGAAGAAATAATACAAGATTATCCCGTTCTTTTGAACCGCGCACCTACTTTGCACAAATTGGGTATTCAAGCTTTTAAACCGGTATTGATAGAAAGCAAAGCCATTCAACTTCACCCGCTTGTTTGTATTCCTTATAATGCGGACTTCGACGGTGACCAAATGGCTATCCATGTGCCGCTTTCGGACGAAGCCAAAATGGAGGCTTCCGTCTTGATGCTTTCATCCAGAAACTTATTGCTTCCTTCAAACGGAAAACTTGCAATGGCGGCAAATCAAGACATCGTGCTTGGTAATTATTATTTAACCGTTTTGGCAAGTAAAAAGCCGGAAACAAAAGAAGAAATACGAAAGCTTCCTTATTTTTATTCACCTGACGAAGTGATGTATGCCTTTGATTATGACGAAATGCTTAACAATGTAAAAGGAAAGGCAAAAAGAGAAAGAAAACTTGATATTCATTCATGGATAAATGTAAAAATTAAGGATAAATTTATAACAACTACTGTTGGTAGAGTTATTTTTAATAGTATTTTACCGGAAGAATTACCTTTTAAAGATCAAGTATTTACAAAATCGAAATTGAATGATCTTGCAATGGAAGTATTTAGAACCGTGGGACAAAGAAGAACCGCAGAATTTTTGGATAAACTAAAAGAACAGGGCTTCAAATATGCAACCAAAGCGGGATTTACTTTTAGTGCAAGTGATGTAATTGTTCCGAAAGAAAAAGAAGAAATCCTTTCCGCTACGGAAAAGGAAGTGGAAACGATTATAGAAAGTTATAAAAACGGTGAGATTACCGAAACGGAAAGATATAACAGAGTTGTGGATAAATGGAAAATTGCCACGGAAAGAGTAACAAACGTTTTAATGGACCAATTATCCGTGGACCACAACGGTTTCAATCCGATAAATATGATGTATATATCAGGTGCAAGAGGTGGTAAAGACCAAATCAAACAGCTCGGAGCTATGAGAGGTCTTATGGACAAACCTTCAAAAGGTGGTGCCGAAAGTATGGCGGAAGTTATTGAAACACCAATTAAATCTAACTTCAAAGAAGGTTTATCCATTTTGGAATACTTTATTTCCACACACGGAGCCAGAAAAGGTTTGGCCGATACAGCTTTGAAAACGGCAGATGCCGGTTATCTTACAAGAAGATTGGTTGATGTGGCTCAAAATGCCATTATCACCGAAGAAGATTGCGGTACAATTCAAGGACTGGAAATTTCGGCATTAAGAGAAGGCTACGATATAGTGGAATCTCTTTCCGAGAGAATTAAAGGAAGAACAGCCGCCGAAGACATCATTGATCCCAATACCGATAAGGTGATTGTGGAAGCCGGCGAAGAAATTACAGACGAAAAAGCCGTTTTGATAGAAAAAAGAGGTATAGACAAAGTTAAAATACGTTCCGTACTTACCTGCGAAGCCGAAAAAGGTATCTGTGCAAAATGCTACGGAAGAAATTTGGCAACTCACAAACCGGTAACAATCGGAGAACCTGTGGGTGTAATTGCCGCACAAAGTATCGGAGAACCCGGAACCCAGCTTACATTGAGAACATTCCATATCGGTGGAACAGCCGGAACGGAAGTGGATGTTGCACAAGTGGAAGCTACGGCGGACGGAATAGTAAAATTTGATAAATTAAATTATGTGGAAAGTAGAGACGGTCAGCTAATAGCCGTTACGCATAAGGGAGAAATTCATCTTCTTGATGAAAAAGGTAATACAATCGAATCTTACAAAGTGGGATATGCTTCCACAATTGCCGTAAAAGAAGGCGATAAAGTTGTAAAAGGTACGCTATTATTCAGTTGGGACCCATACAACGACCCGATTGTGGCTACTTCCGAAGGTATATTGCATCTTGAAAACTTTATACAAAATGTTACTTACAAAGAAGAATTTAACGAAATGACAGGAATGCGCGAGCTTACTACAATAGAGCCGAAAGACAAAAAGATTCAGCCGCAATTTAAGATTGTGAATGAAAAAACCGGTAAAGAAACCATTTTACCGATACCCAAAGGTGTAAATATAGAAGTAAACGACGGTGATTATGTATTCCCGGGAGATATTTTGGGTAAATCTTCCAGGGTAACTGTGAAACAAAGCGATATTACGGGCGGTCTTCCCAGAGTTCAAGAATTCTTTGAAGCCAGAACACCCAAGAACAAAGCGATTGTTACCGAAATTAAAGGTACCGTATCAATAGGAAACCTTACAGCGAGCGGAAGATTGATAACCGTTACTTCACCCGAAGGTGTAAAAAAGACTTATACCATACCGGCGGGTAAAAGAATTATCGTTCACGAAGGTGATATGTTGGAAAACGGAGACCCGTTGTCAGACGGACAACTTGATCCTCATGACATCCTAAAAGCAAAAGGTATTACCGTAGCTCAACAATTGATAGTGAATGAGATTCAAGAAGTGTATAGAAAACAAGGTGTGAAAATAGACGATAAACATCTCGGGGTAATCGTGCGACAAATGTTCAAAAAAGTAAAGGTGGTTAACCCCGGCGATACGATGTTCTTAGAAGGTGAAGTAGTTGATAGAATAAAATTAATGAAAGAAAATAGAGAGGTCGAAAAGGAAGGTGGCGAAGGTGCCACATTTGAGCAACTTTTGTTAGGTATCACCAAAGCGGCACTTCTTACTGATAGCTGGCTTTCCGCCGCATCATTCCAAGAAACCACAAAAATACTTACACAAGCATCAATAGAGGGAAAAGTGGATGATTTGGAAGGATTAAAGGAAAGTATCATCATCGGTCATAGAATACCGGTGGGAACAGGCACTAAGGTTTATAACCAAGAAGTGGACAAAGCTATCAAAGAAGGTAAAAGCATAGGTGAAATAATTGCACAATTTGCTCACGGCGAACAAGCCGTAGAAGAAGACCTTTTGGATTACTAAAAAAAAAGAAATGGAGGAAAACAGTGCCAACAATTAATCAATTAGTTAGAAAAGGCAGAAAAAAAATTGTTAAGAAAAAAAAGAACAGAGCCTTGATGTCTTGTCCTCAAAGGAGAGGAGTTTGTACAAAAGTTTATACCACTACACCCAAAAAGCCTAATTCGGCTTTGAGAAAAGTGGCGAGAGTTCGTTTGACCAATGGATTTGAGGTAACTGCATATATTCCCGGTGAAGGACATAATTTGCAAGAACACTCAATCGTATTGGTAAGAGGTGGAAGAGTAAAAGACCTTCCCGGTGTAAGATATCATATTATCCGTGGTGCTCTTGATGCTGCCGGAGTGGAAAAACGTCTTAATTCCCGCTCAAAATACGGTACAAAAAGACCCAAGAAAAAGTAGGAGGATAAATTAATGTCGAGAAGAAAAAAAATTAAAGAAAACGTGATCTTACCGGATCCTAAATATCATAGTGTTGTTTTGAGTAAATTCATAAATACAATAATGCTTAAAGGTAAAAAAAGTTTAGCCGAAAAAATAGTTTATGATGCCTTGGATATTCTTGGTCAGAAAACAAAAGAAGATCCTTTGGAATCATTTTTAACCGCCGTAAATAATGTTAAACCATTAATAAAGGTTGTTTCCAGAAGAGTTGGCGG
Organism: uncultured Candidatus Cloacimonadota bacterium; assembly: GCA_964619925.1. Lineage (GTDB taxonomy): Bacteria > Cloacimonadota > Cloacimonadia > Cloacimonadales > TCS61 > CAZUGB01. The sequence goes on along the minus strand of CAZUGB010000053.1, from coordinate 10,659 downwards.
ATCCACATACCAAGTGCCTATCGAAGTAACACCTAAAAACGCTCAGGCATTGGCTTTCCGATGGATTATAACCTATTCCAGAAAAAGATCGGAAAAAACAATGGTAGATAGGTTGGCAGGTGAACTTTATGCCGCATACAAAAAAGAAGGTGCGAGTATAAAGAAACGCGAAGACACTCATAAAATGGCAGAAGCCAATAAAGCATTTGCACATTTAAGATTCTAAATGGATAGTATTGAAAATATTAGAAATATTGGAATTATAGCACATATTGATGCCGGAAAGACTACAACAACCGAAAGGATGCTGTTCTATTCCGGCATTATTCATAAAATGGGTGAAGTTCACGATGGCAACGCCTTTATGGATTGGATGGTTCAGGAAAAAGAACGAGGCATCACCATAAAATCGGCGGCAACTATTTGTGAATGGAAAGGCGTAAGAATTAATATAATAGATACACCCGGTCATGTGGATTTTACAGCCGAAGTTCAACGTTCTCTTAGAGTTTTGGACGGAGCGGTCGGTGTATTTTGTGCGGTAGCCGGTGTGGAACCTCAATCCGAAACGGTTTGGCATCAAGCGGACGATTATAACGTTCCCCGAATTGCCTATGTGAATAAAATGGATAGAGTAGGAGCCGATTTTGACAATGTGGTATCCATGATTCACGAAAGGTTAACCGAAAATGCGCTTCCCATTCAAGTGCCCATAGGAAAGGAAGATAAATTCGTAGGGGTTATCGATGTTGTCTCGATGAAAGCATACTATTTTAATCATGACCCTCTCGGAGTAAAATATTATCCCGAAGATATTCCGGATGAATATTTGGAACAAGCTCAAACCACAAGAGATGAGTTACTGGAAAAAATCTCGGAATACAACGATACGATTATGGAAAAATATCTTGAAGGTGAAGAAGTGGAAGAAGAACTTTTGAAAGATGCTATCAGATATGCCGTGATTCATGAACAATTTGTTCCTATTTTGTGCGGATCATCTTTCAAAAATACAGGTGTTCAGCTAATTATGGATGCCATAAAAGATTATATGCCTTCACCTTTGGATACACCGCCGATAATTGCAAAAAATCATCTTACGAACGAAGAAAAAAAATTCTATCCGATACCCGATAAAGATTTTATTGCTTTGGCTTTTAAATTGGAAATCGATAAATATGTAGGAAAACTTATTTTTATCAGAGTTTATTCGGGAACTCTAAAAAAAGGCGAAACCGTTTTTAATAGGACAAGTGGCAAAAAAGAAAGAATAGCCCGACTTTTGCATATGTATTCAAACAAAAGACAAGATATAGAAGAAGTAAAAGCCGGAGATATAGCCGCAATTGTGGGTCCTAAGTTTTTACGAACCGGCGATACCATAGCCAAAACAAAAGGTGATTTTCTTTTGGAAAAAATCGTATTTCCCGAAACCGTTATTTCCGTGGCTATTGAGCCTAAAACGAAAGCCGACGAAAAACTTTTGAGAGAAAGCTTGAAAAAATTGGAGGAAGAAGATCCCACATTCAAGGTAAGTGTTCATAAAGAAACGGGACAAACTTTGATTTCGGGTATGGGAGAACTTCATCTTGATATTATCATAGATAGATTGCAAAGAGAATTTAATGTTCAGGCAAACATCGGAAAGCCACAGGTTGCTTACAAAGAAACCATTACAAAAACGAAAGAAATTACCGAAGAATTTATACGTGAACTAAGCGGTAAAGGTCAATATGCGGTGGTTACATTAAGGTTGTCACCTTTTGAAGTTGACGAATCCAAACACGAAGAACGCAATAAGTTTGAAGTTAAAGTATCACCGGAAGTAATACCACAACATTTTTGGAATGCCATTAAAGAAGGGGCAATGACATCTTTGTTAACGGGTCCCTTGATGAGCAGTCCTATGCAGGGTGTAAAGGTAGAGCTTATCGGAGGTAGTTATAATGAAGTGGATTCTTCCGAAGTCGCTTTTAGTATTGCGGCAAGTCTGGCGATTAATAATGTGCTCAAAGATATTGGTGCCAGAATTATGGAGCCGATAATGTTAGTTACTATTATTACACCCGAACAGTATATGGGAGACATCATAGGAGATGTAAATTCCAAACGAGGAAAAATATCAAATATCAGAGACGTAAAAACAAAAAAAGAAATTGTTTGTTATATTCCTTTGGCGGAACTTTTCGGATATACTACCACATTGCGTTCGCTTAGTCAAGGGCAGGCAATATACACCATGGAATATGACCACTATGAAATTGTTCCCACAAGTATAGAAGAAAAGATTTTAAAGCGTGTGAGAGGTTATTAGACCGATTTTGAAACTTTGGACGGTCTTGGATATTCTGAATTGGACAATTGATTTTTTTAAAGAAAAGGGTTTGCCAAATCCTCGCTTTGATGCGGAGTATCTAATTTCAAGCGTATTAAAAATAAATAGATTGGAATTATATCTCAATTTTGATATGCCGGTTGAAAAATCCGATAGAGAAATAATAAAAAGGTATATTTTGCAAAGAGCAAAGTATGTACCTTTGCAGTATATATTGGGAAAAACCGAATTTTACGGATATGAATTATTTGTAGATAAAAGAGTATTAATCCCACGTCCAGAGACGGAGAGATTAATTGAATTAATATCGAATTTGAATGATATAAAAGGTATTTTGGAAATAGGTACGGGAAGCGGAGCCATATCCATAGCGTTATCGAAAATTTTTAAAAATGCTGTTATCACGGCTACGGATATTGACAAAGAAGCCTTGGAGCTTGCCCGAAAAAATGCGATGTATAATAATTGCGGCAATATACGATTTCTTCTTTCGAATTTATTTGAAAATGTAAATGATAAATTTGATGTGATAGTTTCCAATCCGCCTTATATTTCCCCGAATGAATATATCGAACTTCCTGCGGAAATAAAAAATTATGAGCCTAAAAAAGCATTAGTGGCACAAGATAAAGGTTTGTATTTTTATAAAAAGATTTTAAAGGATGCTGGCAATTATCTTAATAAAGAGGGAAAAATCTTTTTCGAAATAGGATATAATCAAGCCGGCGAAATTAAAAATCTTGCAATAAATAGCGGTTTTAAAAATGTGAAAGTAATCAAAGATTATAATGATTTTGATAGATATATGATAATATTTTAGGAAGTGATTATGGATAGTTTTAAAATTATCGGTCAAAAGAAATTGTCAGGAAGTATTTATGTGAGTGGTGCCAAAAATGCGGTTTTACCCATTATGACAGCGGCAATTTTAGCAAAAGGAAAAACCACTTTGTATAATGTGCCGGTTTTGAATGATATTAAAATGATGGCTCATCTTCTTAGGATTATCGGGGCGCGTGTGGATTTTGCGGATAATATTATGACGATAGACAGCACAAATTGTAATTATTATGAAGCACCGTATGAATTGGTAAGCAAGATGAGAGCGTCCATATATGTTTTGGGTCCTCTTTTGGCAAGATTCAAAAATGCCAGAGTATCTTTTCCGGGTGGTTGTGCAATAGGTTCAAGACCCGTGGATTTGCATCTGTCGGCTATGGAGAGATTGGGAACGGAAATAGAATTAAAACACGGATATATCTTAGCATCCACAAAAGGTTTAACCGGTGGCGAAATAGAATTTAAGAAAGTTAGCGTTGGTGCTACTGCAAATGCTCTTATGGCGGCGGTTCTGGCAAAAGGAGAAACAATTATTAAAAATGCGGCAAAAGAACCTGAAATAGGCGCATTGATAGATTTTTTGAATAAAATGGGCGCTCAAATAAAAGGTAGAGGTAGCGATTTATTGCATATCTACGGTGTGGATAAATTGGAAGCGGTCGAAATGGAAATGATTCCGGATAGAATTGAAGCGGGCACATTTCTGATAGCGGGAGCTATTACAAACAGTGAAATTGATGTGATAAATTGTAAGACTGAACACCTCAAAAGCTTTATAGACAAATTGGAAGAAACAGGTTGCAAAGTTGTGGATATACCAAACGGAGCAAGAATAATTCCACCCGAAAAATTGAAAGGCACCGATATTGAAACTCAACCTTATCCGGGATTTCCTACCGATTTGCAAGCACAATTTATGGCTTTGATGTGTTTGGCGGAAGGTAAATCGGAAATAACCGAAACAATATTTCCCGATAGATTTATGCATGTTGCGGAATTGCGAAGATTAAATGCAAATATCGAAAAAGAGCTGAACAAAGCCTATGTTTACGGAGTAAAAGAATTGCAGGGTGCAAATGTAATGGCTACCGATTTAAGAGCAAGCGCCGCTCTTGTTTTAGCCGGTTTGGCGGCAAAAGGTGAAACGAATATATCCAGAATTTATCATATCGACAGAGGATACGAAAGAATCGAAAATAAACTGAAAAAAATCGGAGCGGATATTACAAGAATAGAAGGGTAATATGAAAATCGCCGTTGCAATGAGCGGTGGAGTGGATAGCTCGGTTGCCGCATATATCTTAAAAGAGCAAGGACATAATATTATCGGTGTTACCATGCGTCATTTTGATAATGAAAAAATGCATTTTTCAAAAGATGAAGGTATTAATCGGGCTATTATAGATGCTAAAAATGTTTGCGAAAAATTAGGTATTCCGCATTTCGAGATTGATGTAAGAGAAGAATTTGAAAAAACAATAATTAATGATTTTATCAATGAATACAAAAACGGCAGAACACCCAATCCGTGTACTTTGTGTAATAAAACAATCAAATGGGGAGCGTTTGCCGATAAAATTTTTAATAAATTCGACGTGGAAAAAATTGCCACCGGACATTATGTTCGAATAAAATATTTCGATAACAAATATCATCTTTTCAAATCGGAAGACATAGCCAAAGATCAAACTTATATGCTTTGGGAATTAACTCAAAATCAATTGTCAAAAACGATTTTTCCTCTTTCCGAATTAAAAAAATCACAAATAAGAGAAATTGCACAAAACATCGGTTTGGATGTGGCAAAAAAGAAAGACAGTCAGGAAGTATGTTTTATCAAAGGGCATTACAGCAATTTTTTTAAGGAATATTTGAATCCGAAATCGGGAAACATCAAGTTTAAAGACGGTAGAATAATAGGAAAACACAAAGGTACGGTATTTTATACCATAGGGCAAAGAAAGGGCTTGAATACACCTTGGACATCACCCTTGTATGTTTATAAAATAGATGCAATAAAAAATGAAATTTATGTTACCGATAATAAAGAAGATCTTTTTAAAAAGAAATTTTCCATTTCTCAATCCAATTGGATTAACTTTCCTTACAATTTTGATGATATTTTCGTGATGGTTCGATATAATTCAAAACCGACAAAGGTAAAAGAGATAATTCCCAAAAATCAAAATCGTTTTGATGTGGTTTTAACCGAAAATAAAAAGTCAATTACGCCGGGTCAATCCGCTGTGTTTTACAAAGATAACGAACTTCTTGGCGGAGGAATCATTGAAATTGATTGATTTGATTGCAGGAACGCGGCCTAATTTTATTAAAATCGCTCTTCTTATAGAAAAACTTTCAGATATTGCAAATGTAAGATTAATTCACACCGGACAACATTATGATTATTTGATGAATAAAATTTTTTTTGAACAACTATCAATCCCGCTTCCTGATTATTATTTGGAAGCAAACGGAATCACAAATGCGCAAATCACTGCTGATATCATATCCAAATACGACAAAATATTGTTAAAACAAAAACCTTGTCTTACAATAGTGGTCGGTGATGTAAATAGTACTATGGCGGCGGCAATAGCCACAAAACAAAACAATGTGAAATTAGCTCATATCGAAGCCGGTTTAAGAAGTTTCGACGCTCTGATGCCCGAAGAATTAAATAGAATTATCACCGATAGGATTGCGGATTTGCTCTTTACACATTCCCAAAGTGCCGATAAAAACCTCATTAACGAAGGAGTGGAAAAAGATAAGATCTTTTTTGTGGGAAATATAATGATTGATACCCTCAAAAAGCATTTTCATAACATTGAGCAAAGCAATATTTTAAACAAAATCAATTTGGAAAAGAAACAATATGCCCTTTTGACAATGCACAGACCTTCCAATGTGGATAACAAATCGAATTTGGTAAATTTGATAGAAATATTAAACGAAGTTGCGGATAAAATTAAAATTGTTTTTCCCATTCATCCCAGAACCGAAAAAAGAATTAAAGATTTTAACCTGAAAACTTACATCTCACCCAATATCAAAATAATAGAGCCGTTAAGCTATTTTGAATTGATAAAATTGGAAAAAGAAAGTAAATTCGTTATCACGGATTCCGGAGGTATTCAAGAAGAAACCACCTATCTTAATATTCCGTGCATTACCATAAGAAAAAATACCGAACGCCCCGTAACCATTGAAACGGGAAGCAACACATTGGTAAAAACGGATAAGGCTATTATTTTAGGAACGGTAGAAAAAATTTTATCGGGAGAATATAAAAAATCAAAGATTCCACCATTGTGGGACGGAAATACTTCGGATAGAATTGTAGAAATTATAAAAGAAAAGCTCCCGTTATAGGGAGCTTAACTTTTTAAATATAAGGAGATATCTTTTTCTCGATTTTTGCCATGCTCACCAAACCGATGATTTGTTCCAAGATTTTTCCATCTTTAAAGAACAATAACGTCGGAATGGACATCACACCATAGTTGCTGGCAATTAGCGGATTTTCGTCCACATTCAGTTTGCCTACAATAATCTTGTCTTGATACTTATTTTTAATAGCTTCCACAGCCGGTTCCAATGCCTTACAAGGTCCGCACCAAGGTGCCCATAAATCTATAAGAACCGGTTTGTCGGCTTGCAAAACTTCTTTTTCAAAATTTTCTTCATTAAAAACTTTCATAATACTACTCAATTGTGGCTAAAATGTCGGAGCGGGAAATGATGATATACTTTTTATTTTCAAGTTCCACTTCGGTTCCTGAATATTTGGCATACAAAACTTTATCTCCGACTTTGATAATGTCTTGCAAATCTTCGTCTGTTCCTACTGCAATTACTTCACCGATTAAAGGTTTTTCTTTGGCAGTGTCAGGGATTATAATTCCACCTACGCTTTTTTCTTCAATTTCCTTTTGTTCGATTACTACTCTGTCATCAAGTGGCTTTAGTGTCATATAAAACCTCCTTTTCGATTTTTTTTATAATTTAAATTTATTAATTTATTTAGCAAACTCTTTTTTTGAGTGCCAGTTTTTACGTCAAGTATTTTGTTAAAGATTTTTATCATTAGTTTTTATCACGCGGATAAAGATATAATAAGAAGAAAACGGCAAAATACAAACCGCTCATATAAATAATCACTATTTTTTAATTTCTTTCAAAAGTTCCTCTATTGCTGTTTTTAACTGTTTGTCATTATGGTTGATATAGTCTTTCGGAGTAAGTTCCACCATAATATCGGGAACGGTTCCGCTACCTTCCATATCGGTTTTATCCAATCTGTACCATCCGATCGAAGGCATTCTCATATAACTGCCGTCCATAAGTTTAATTTCATAAGTACCGATAACGGAGCCGCTGGTGGGCATTCCCACTATTTTTCCGAGTTTAAATTCCTTGAATATGGCGGGGAATATTTCCGCATCGGAGAAAGAATTTTCATTGATTAGCAAAACTACGGGTTTGTTCCAACTTCTTTGAGGAAGTTTTATCATTTTGTCGGATAAAATTCTGTATTTAACGTATCCATAAGGTTTTTTGGTAAAAACTTCCAAAACTTTTTCGTGGGTATTTCCGCCGCCGTTGTTTCTCAAATCCAAAATCAAAGCGTCTTTATCGAGATATTTACTGTACAATTCGTCGATAAATTTATTATAACTACTGTAATCCATAGCCTTTATATGCAGATAGGCAAATCTGTCGTTTGATAATTGTGATACCAATTTTCGATTTTGTTCCACCCAATCGTCATAATATAGGTTTGAATTTTGAGAATAGGATAATCCTTTTACCGAAATTGTTCTGATAGTGTCTTGAGATTTGATTTTAAGTACGATTTTTTTATTAACCTTGTCATAAAAATATTTATTAAAAGGTCTTCCCTTCATAATCTTATGATTATCCACCGATAGCAAAATATCCCCTTCTTTGATATTATAGGTTTCTTTAAGTTTGGAAGTTGCATATATTTTATCTATTTTGATTCCTTCTTCGGGAAACCATTTGTAATCGAACGTGCAACCGAGGTAAGCTTTTGAAAAATGGATAACTTCGGATTCCGAGCGAGGATAAAATCCGGTATGTGACGAATTTACTTCGCCTATCATTTCGCTTATAATGTTATCGAGTATTTTTGTTCTATAAACATAAGGTAGGTATTTCGAAAAAAGGTTATACATTTTTTTCCAATTTACGTTGTGCATATTTTTGTCGTAATATCCTTTTCCGAAGCGTTCCCACACTTGCTTGAAGATATTTTGGTTAAGTTTGATTTTATCATAGCTATATTTGAATTTGTTCGTGAGCATATCGTTATCTTTGGAATTCGGATTTAGCGATTTTAATTTGTCATCTTCTATGTAATAGAATTTTTTATTTTTTTTGTTGTATTGAATATTCCAAACTTCGGAATTGAAAGAAAAGACCTTTTTATCGTTTTCGCCGAGATAATCCGTTTTTCGCAATGTCCCTTTGCCGTTATAATTGTTTATGTAATAAAACATCGAATCGTTCGGAATATAAACAATCAGGTTTGAACCTTTTAAACCCACTATCTTCGTAAATCTGTTTTCCAAATTTTTAAAATCTATTTGAACGTTTATTTTCTTTTTTTGTTTTTTTGTCTTTTCGGAAGGATTTAATATTTCTTTCCAATAATCTTTTTTTAGATAGAAATAATCTTTTGGCAATAAATCAATGCGATAAATATCACCGCTTATTGATATGAAAGCGGTTTTTCCGTCTTGACCCCAAGCGGAGGTGGAAAGCCATTTATAAGAACTTTTTATCGGCATTTTCTCTTTTGTTTTTAAATTATAGATGTAAATCTCTCTTGTCCAATAAGTGGGATCTATCGTCCAATAGATAGCATATTTTTCGTCGGGACTAAAACTGATAGCGGAATTAACGTTTTTCTTATCTTCGATAATTCTAAAATGTCTGCCGATACTATCCGCAAATGCCAAATTGTAGTTTTTGTCTTTTGTGGAATAATGCACAATAAGGTAGTTTCGTTGTTTATACACTTGTTCGATATATTTGCCTTTTGTCCAAACCACTTCTTCGATTTTTGTGGGATTATTTATATTCACTTTGAAGAGTTGAGGTTTTCCTGTGGGCATGGAAGTAAAAAAGATGGTTTTGTTGTCATTCATTATCACAATATCGTTTATACCGCTTTGCGAATGGGTGAGTTGCAGAACCTTGCCACCTTTTTCTGGTATGGCAAAAAGATCATATTTGTATGAAAAAACTATTAACTTGCCGTTTGGTGATATTGCAAAATTATCAAATTTATTTCTTACATATTCAAGATCAATATAGTCATTAATAAAATCCTGATTAATTGTTATTTTTATTTCGGATGCCTTTTGGGTGGCGGGGTCGTATTTGTAGATTTTATCAAAAAATTCAAAAACCATTCTATCGTTTTTATAGGCAATGCTAATATCTCTGACTGACCATTTTTTAAAGTGTGTAAGTTGCTTTTTGTGTGCCAAATCATTTATATCGGCTTGATATAGTTGAAACACTTTTCCGTCTGAAGCGGCGAAATATATGATATTTTTTTTATTTTTTGAAAAAACCGGATATCGTTCGGTATATAAAGTTCTCGTAAGGCGTTTATAAGAATCGGTTTTTATGTTATAGAGCCACAAATCACCGTTTGCACTGCCTTTGTATTTTTCTCTGTAAGGATAGCCTTTGTGGGTGAAGACAATTAAATTTCCGTCGGGTGAAATATCTGAATAAAAACCGCCCCATTTGGTTAGTTCAAAAAAAGTGCTATCGGGATAAACTCGTATGAATTTTTTGGAAAAGCCGGGTTCCGAGGCGTAGCTTAATACGGAGCGAGAATTTGGAAATACCGCAATCACACTGAAATCTTCTTGAGAATACACTGTTGCTTTGCCACCTTTGGCGGGCATTTTAAAAATTTGCGTAAAACCGTTTCTATCTGAATTAAAAAAATGTATTTGCCGTCCGGTGTGAATATGGGACCCCATTCATTTGCTTTGGATACCGTAATTCGTTTTGCTTCTCCGCCTTCAAAAGGAACTAACCACAAATCGGATAAGTATGAAAAACAGACTGTTTCACCGTCCGGAGATATTGCCGGATCTTCCAAAAAATGCGGTTCAATAGCATTTAAAAAAAGAGTAAATAAAAGTGCGATTAAGATAAATAAATTTCTTTTCATAATACTCCTTAAAGAAATTTCCGTATGGAAACCGTTTTGTTATTTATTACATTTTATAGCGTTAGCATATTTATATTCAGGAATGATGTTTATTTGATTTAGCGGATAACAACGTCAACTTTTTTTTAAGTATGGTTTGAAATTTTTTGAGCAAGAAATTTTTCACTACAAATTTTGCGAATATAGATAAAAAAAAAGCTCCCTTTCGGGAGCTTTTTTTACATTTCTTCTTTGCTCATCTCTTCTTTCATTTTCAACATCT
>CAZUGB010000052.1:0-2392 GCA_964619925.1 uncultured Candidatus Cloacimonadota bacterium | reverse complement strand
AGCATTTCTTTCGGAGTAAGATTTAAGTAATTTTCATCATCTATCAGTTCAATCCATTTATCTTCACCGTCGGATGTTATTTCTATAGCCATGGAATTTGTTCCCATAGGATAAGCAAAGGGAGCTATTTTGGTAACTTTTCCTGAAATGGAAGCATGTTGATGCACAGATACAAAAGATGCCGCTTCGGCTATTTTCTGCCCGACAAGAACCTGTTCGCCCACCTTAACTATCGGTTTGGAAGGCGCACCGATATGCTGTATCAGATGTATATGCACCTTTTTGGGCAAGGGCATTTTTTCTATCTTTTTTTCTTTTGAATATTCCTTATAATCATGTGGATGAATACCGCCGGGAAAGGTCTTCAAGCCCATTTATCCCCCTTATTATTCAAATTTTTTCACAAAATTTTTAAATGCGAATTTAATTGCAAGCGTTTTTTTAATTTATTTGAATTTTTAAAGTTAGTGAATTTGTAAAAATGTTTTTATTGCTTTTTATTAAAGTTTTATAAAAGAGAACTATTTAATGTAATGGTAAAAAGTTACAAATTGAAAATAATAAAATTTCTTACGAAAGTGAAATCTTGAAAATCTTAGGATAAAAAAAACCCGCAGGAAGAATCCTGCGGGTGGATTTTTTTATGGAACGCAAAAATTTATTTAAGTATTATACACTTTTTGGTAGCAACTGGTTTACCATTCAATTTAAGAGTATAGAAATAAATACCGGAAGCAACTTTTCGACCGTCCTTGTTTTTTCCGTCCCACACTATTGAATGAGTTCCTTTGTCTTGGATATTATCTACCAACTTATTTATCAATTGTCCTTTTGAATTATAAACGGTTAATTCCACATTACTTTCTTCCGTGATATTATAGCTAATCGTCGTTTGGGGGTTAAAAGGATTAGGATAATTTGTTAAGGAAACTTTGGCGTAATCAGGCGTATTTTCCATTTCGGATTTTTCTTTTGAATTATACCAAATAACTCTATTGTAATAATCCCATTCGAATTGTTCACCAGCTAAGTTCCCGGAAAATCCATGAACAGTAATATTTCCTAAACTAGAGCCGTAATAGTGAATATTATATTTAGTTGGATATGAATAATCTTGAAAAACAGCATCTTCTAAAACTAAATTACGTGGTCCTTCCAATGATAACAATGCAGACCAACGTTCAAAGTCGGCATATCTAAATTCGCAATTTACAAATTCGTCGTTATCTATAACAACGTCTTTTTTTATCACCAAACCATAATGATCCATTTTTTCGAAAATAGCATTTTTTGCAGATATCATAATGTTTTCACCGTGAGAATAACTAGAAGGATAATGTATTGACCAATGTCCTCCTCTATACGATGTAATTTTTACTTTTTGATTAGGATGTCCTTCCAAGATTAATTTGGCATATTCCATATGATATCCGGGTTTTAATACCTCGTAACCAGCGGTATCTTTATCGACTAATTGTAGAATAGCATGTCCTTTCAAAATTAATTCAGCAGCTTCATTAAAATTAGTGCCTGCACCGAATGTCAATGTATGTGTTACAATAGTAGGATTTTGAAGGATCAATTTATCATTTTTATAAAGCATATAAATATATGTAAAATTTGATATATTTCTCGGTGAATCGACAAATGTTGCAGTAACATGATCTTTAAGAAATCTTAAAGTAGAGATATTAAGATTTTTAATATTAAATACCGTGTTACCTTCCAAATTAACGGTAGTAATATCAATTTTTCCGGATCCTTCTATAATATGTCTGCGTTGAAACTCTGAATTTTTTGTTCTTATTGTTATCGTTTTTCCATTTCCATCTTTTATTTGTCCATCTATTTTCATTAAAAATCCGGTAAATAAAATTTCTTTATACGTACCGTAAGACGAATAATTAGGAATTAAGGAAGCATTATGTTCGATAATAAGACTTTTTTTGATTTCTAGATGCGAATCAAAATTTACGGTATGTCCCGATTTGATATAGATATTTTGTGAACCGTTAGGTACTCCTGAATAAACCCATTGCCCGTTTTGGTATTTTTTCCAAATACTTGAATTATGCCAATTTCCACTGGCAACGGTTTTGTAGTCACCATTCTGAAAAGAATATAATGACAATGATACTAAAAAGAACACAAGAATTAAGACCAAGTTTTTTTCCTTTTTCATTTTTCCTCCTTGATTTTTTTTGTTTAACTATTTATTAGCAACACCCGTGGCATTATAAAATTCATTAGATAGTATTTTTGTAGCCTTATTATAATGAAATAGTTATGAAAATAAAAGAGGTGTTTTTTCTATAAGAGCTAAAATAAAAAACCGCACAATTGAGCTGGCAATTGTGCGGATAGGGCTGTTATTTAAGGAGTATCATTTTTC
>CAZUGB010000051.1:0-2015 GCA_964619925.1 uncultured Candidatus Cloacimonadota bacterium | reverse complement strand
TTTCAATTGAGCCAACCGTCTTGTTTCTTTTCGTTTTAAATCTATCTCTTCCAATTCCTTTTGTTTTAAATAAAATGAGTAGTTTCCTTTGTAAAATTTTATTTTCCCGGCATCTATTTCCATTATTTTATTCGAAACGCTGTCAAGAAAGTATCTATCGTGTGTAACAAAAATCAAACTTCCATTAAAATTCGTAAGATATTTTTGTAACCATTCGATAGTTTCCATATCAAGATGATTGGTAGGTTCGTCCAAGATAAGCAAATCGGCATCGGACATCAAAACTCCGGCAATATCGAGCTTTCTTTTTTCGCCACCCGAAAGAAGTGCAATTTTTTTATCGGTTTTCAGATTTAATTTTGTAAGATATTCTTCCGCTTTATGCTCTATTGCCCAAAGATTTTTTCTATCCATTTCATTAATAATTTTTAGAAGTTCTTTTTCGTTATTTTTTAATAGCAATTCATGATATTTTCTTAAAATTTTATATTCCTCTTTATCTGCGGCAAAAAGCTGTCGGATAATTGTAAGATTAGGATTAAGATTCGGTTCTTGTGGTAAAAAGGCAATTTTTAAGTCGTTACGTCTTGTTACTTTACCGCTATCGGGCTTTTCGCATCCTGCAATAATTTTTAGAAAAGTTGATTTTCCCGAGCCGTTTACCCCCACAATACCTATTTTATCATACTCAAATATACCGAAAGATTGATTTTCAAAAAGCGGTTTATCCGGAAAAGATTTTGATATGTTTTCGCAGGAAATCAGAACCTTGCTCATACGGTTAAGATAATTATTCCTATCACGGTAATAATTGCTCCCACCAGAGTTTTCAAACTAAGAGATTCATTACCATACATTATTCCCATAATCGCTCCGAATAAAGGAGAAGTAAAAGCAATAGGCATTACTTGCGAGAGTGGCGCTCCTTTTATGGCTTTATAAAAACTAAGCATACCCAAAGAACCTGCTATAATTCCGCCACCTATTATGATATACAAAAGCGATTTGGTATCGGTTTTTAAAATTTTGTGCCAATGTTTGTAGCTTGCGAATGATAAAATTATTAGAGCTATAAACGTTCTGATAGTAATTCCCAATTGAGGGGAAATATGTCCGTGGTGTAAACCTTTTTTTTCAAAATAACCACCCACCCCCCATGCAATGGCTGTAATCAATGCAAAAATTTGCGGTTTCATTTTTCATCCTTATTAAAAATTATTTTTATCACATCTTTAAAGTAATCTACAAAATGAACTTTTATATCTTTTTTTATATAATCCGGTAATTCCTTAAAGTCATTTTCATTTTCTTTCGGGAAAATCAATTCTTTTATTTTCACTCTTTTGGCGGCGATTGTTTTTTCTTTAACTCCTCCGATAGGCAATACTTTACCCGTTAAAGTCAATTCGCCCGTCATGGCAATGCCTGTTCTTACCGGTATATTTTTACCCAAAGAATAAAGAGCGGTGGCAATGGTTATGCCTGCCGAAGGACCGTCTTTGGGCGTGGCACCTGCCGGAATATGCAAATGAACAAAGTGTTCGTCGAAATAGTTGTTATCTTCTTCCGATAAAATTCCTTTAACATAAGAATAAGCTATCTGCACCGATTCCTGCATAACGTCTCCGAGTTGACCGGTTTGTTTCAATCCGCCCGTTTTGGATTTTATTCCCAAAGCTTCAATATATAATGTAGCTCCTCCGTACGCTGTCCAAGCTAAACCCAGAGAGACTCCCACCATAGGATTTTTGTATAACTTTTCTGTATAATAAACGGGATTTCCAAGATATTTTTTTAAATTTTTAACTGTTATTGAAAATTTTTCTCTTTTTCCCTCCGCCATTTCCAAAGTAATTTTTCTTAATATCTTTTTGATATTATTTTCAAGGTTTCTAGCTCCCGCCTCTCGTGCGTAATCTTCGATAATTTTTTCCAATACCTTCTTTGAGATTTTAATATCTTTTTTATCCAAACCATGTTCTTTTAATTGTTTGGGAATAAGATATTTTCTTGCT
>CAZUGB010000050.1:0-3842 GCA_964619925.1 uncultured Candidatus Cloacimonadota bacterium | reverse complement strand
GTTTTGATGTGATATTCATTGTGTATGGGGAAGAATTTTTAGATATTTTGGTTACTGCTCCCTCTGCATAAACTACGGCAATTTTTTTTGAATGCTTCAAAGATGTTTTAACCTTACGATATAACGTGATATTAACTAATGTCTTATCGTTTATTCCCAATTCTTTAAAGATGTCTTCTTTATATTTTAATTCGTCAACAAGTCCGTTTTTTAATGCGGTTTCTTTGTTAATAAATAATTCTTCACGATTTTCAAAAATCCGTTTTAGTTTATCCAATTCAATTTTTCTGTTTTTTGAAATATCATTTAATATTTGATTATAAAAATCTGTGATAAAAAGATCCAAATTTTTTTTAACAGGTTCGGAAAATCCCGTTCTGGAATAATTTTCTCCGTATCCTTTGTATTTTCCTGCGTGAATAACTTTTACCTCAATACCGATTTTATCCAAAAGGTTTTTATAAAAATGCGAGTTGATTCCAATTCCCTTTAATAAAATTCCCGCCGATGCCGAGGGATTAAGATAAATTTTATCCGCGACCGAGACTAATACATAATCTTTTGTAGAAGCCAACTCCAAATATGCGTAAACCTTTTTACCGGTTTTCTTGAAATCCTTTAACGCTTCAATTATTTCGTCTATATTAGCATATCCCGTTGATAAAAATTCGGAAGTAATAAAAATATTGCTAATATTGGAATCGTATTTTGCCGTTTTTATGGCTGTGATAATGGAATGAACGGTTTTTAATTTTTTCCCGAAAAAATCTTCATTTAAAATGGAATATTCAGGCAAATCTCCTCTCAAACCAAGATATAGAGTCGAATTGGGTAAAATGGGTTTACCTTTTGTAGAGCGTATTGCTTTTGAGAATGCTCTACCTAATAAAAATAAAAATAAAAGTAAAAGCAAAAATGATGTTAAACATCCGAGAGAAAACCATTTTTTACGCATTAATCCTCCTGATTATATGTTTTTTTATTTATCTTTTTTTAAATGCCTATTTCTGACAATATATTTTTAATTCCCTAATTTTTTTAATAATTGGATAACCGATAAATTTAATGCCTGCGAGGTTATAATTAATCATATTTTTTTTAGCAAATACCGATAACTATTAATGTATTATCAGATGCAAAAATTTGTAATTATTATGTATAAAGAAAAATATTTTCTATTCCCATACGCCGTAAATTTTGTAGTTACATTTTGGACATTTATCGAGCTGCAAATAATTCTCTGTCATCTTGTAGTTTCGTTTTATTAACAAAGTTCCACAGTTAGGACAATAAGTATTATTGTCGGATAATATATTTCCCAGATAAACATAGTTTAGTTTACCTTTTGCCAATTCTTTGGCAAGATAAAGCGTTTTTTCCGGTGTGGCGGGGTTGTGCATTTTGTAGGTGGGATAATATTTGGAAAAATGTAATGGTATATTCGGATTTATCTCGGCTATAAAATCAATAAGCTCCGATAATTTTTCCTGACTATCATTTTCATTCGTAATAATTAAATTTGTAATTTCCAGATGTGTATGTTTTGCCGCATATCGTATTGTTTCCAAAACAGGTAAAAGTCGTCCGTTACACAAATTTTTATAAAAATCATCATCCATAGCTTTTAAATCTATATTCATTGCATCTATGTAAGGCAAAAGTTTTTTTAGCGGGGGCAAATTGATAAATCCGTTTGTAACCATCACGGTTTTTATTCCAAATTTTTTAAGGTACTTCGAAGCATCATAAATAAATTCATACCAAGTAATTGGTTCGGTATATGTAAAAGCAATCTCTTTGATATTGTTGTCCATGCAATATTTATAAATCATTTCGGGGGAAATTTCAAAAGTGTCGGCATCGAATTGACTTATGTGATAATTTTGGCAAAAATGACAATCAAAATTACAAGAATTTGACGCTATTGATAAAATTTGTGTTCCGGGCAAAAAGTGATAAAGCGGTTTTTTTTCTATGGGATCTATGGCTACGGTAACGGTTTTTCCATAATTTATTGCAAACAATTTACCATTGATGTTTTTTTTACCTCTGCAAATTCCGATATCGCCTTCGGGTATTACACAATAATGTGGACAAAGCAAACATTGAACTTTTTGAGCATTTAATTTCTTATAATACATAGCTTCTTTCATAATTTTTACCCCAACGCTTTTTTTATACAATTTAATGTAATCGGTAAGCTTTGAGAATTTTTTTTCATAACTTTATAACCGTTTTCTCCAAGAGAAATTCTTTTTTGTGGATTTTCATATAAAAAAATAATGTCATTTATAAGATTTTTTTCATTCGATACAATTATTCCCTTTCCTTTTAAAAGAATGTTTACCGTATCTTCACAAGATGAATGATAATTTCCTATTATTGTGGGAATTTTATAAAATATCGCTTCAAGGGGATTATGACCGCCAAAATTATAAAAACTGCCTCCTATCACGGCAATATCCGAAACCGCATAAGCCTGAGTTAATATTCCCATAGTATCTATTATCAAAATATCATTATCGGAATTATCTTTTAATTGGGAATATAACGAATAATTGTGGAAAATCTGTTTTACTTCCGATAATCTTTTTAAATGACGAGGTGCTATAATCAATTTTAATTCCGGTATTTTTTCTTTTAAGGTGGGGAAGAGGTCGGCTATTAATTTTTCTTCGCCGGGTCTTGAGCTACCCCACACGATAATAAAATCGTTAGCTGAATATCCCCATTCCGTTCGTTTTTTTATCTTGTCCGTTTCTTTTTGAGTAACTGAAAACTTCAAATTTCCGGTTGTAGTTAAATTTTTTAGTCCGATTTTTTGGTATCTTTTATTATCCGTTTCGGATTGAACGCATACTTGTATGACATTTTCAAATAGTTTCGGAAAGAGGATTTTTAGCATTTTGTATTTTTTTAGATGTTTTTGTGATAACCTGCCGTTGACGATAATTATTTTTTGTGTAAGATAAAATAAATTCGGCCAAATCTCCGTTTCGGTTATTATCAAAATTTTAGGATTAATCATTTTTAAAAATCTTTTTATGATAAAAAAATGATCAATCGGTAAAAAGGTGGCTAAATCGGTAATTCTTTTTGCTTCTTTTAACCCTGTTCGTGATGTTGTGGTTATTAATATTTCTTCATCTGGATAAATGGCGGATAATTCCTTTATAAGAGGTCTTATTCCGTTTAATTCACCTAATGAAGCACAATGAAACCATATAGGATTTTTTGTTTTGGGTATTTTAAATCCGTATCTTTGCAAAAATTCATCTTTATTAAGAAGAAAAAATGTTATAGGAATTGAAAAGATAAGCGGGATAATTAAAAGCAGATTATAAAGTATTATCATCTTACTATATCAAATATTATAGGGTTACCTAATTTTATAAGTTTAACATCAATTTTTTGAGCCAATTTGAAAACTTCTCTGCTTCTTGTTCCTATCAATATCATTGAAGATGAATAAAATTCATAATTTTCTCTTCCCAATCTGTCGATAGGTACTATTCCAGTAATGGGATATTTGTATAATTCCACAATTAATCCTGTGGAATTCAAATCTTTTATTATTGCTTTATATTCTTCGCCGAGTTTATCTTGCATAAAGATTTGTTTGTATTTGTAATCCACCTCTTTTTCGCCGTCATCGGCTAATTGTTCCTTTTTGGTGGCTTGTTCGGAAATTTTTGATAATTCTTCTTTTGAGAATTGAGGATTGCGTTTATTTAAAAAATCTTTTATTTGATGATGTATTACAAGATCGCACAATCTTCTTATCGGTGATGTGAAATGCGTGTATGTATTAATGGCAAGTGCAAAATGTCCTGTGTTTTTCG
>CAZUGB010000049.1:0-9313 GCA_964619925.1 uncultured Candidatus Cloacimonadota bacterium | reverse complement strand
TCCCCTTTGCACCCTTCTTTTTAACAGAGTAATTTATTTGTGAATTTATTACGTAGAAAGGTTTAATCATTCTGCTTTTTAAATTTTCGTTATCAAGATATTGATTTCCGAAATAATTCAACTCTGTAAAAATGTGTAATTTGTTATCTTTATAACCCAAATTGATTTTGGATAAGATATCGGGATAGCCGGCAATTTTCTTATTTGAATAATCTTTGGTAACAACATTCCAATTTTCATCCCATGTATGCATTATAAATTTTTTGTAGTAGTTATCATTATAAGAAAAATTTCCCTTTGCATATAAATTATAAGGTAATTGAGCGGCTAATGAAATTTCCATACCTGTATGTATTGTTTTTTCCGCATTTCCTCTTATAGGATCACCGTCTTCATTAGCGCCGCCATAAGGAACTATTTCATTTTTAAATAGCATATAGAATAAATTCAATTTTAAATTTAAAAAACCGAGAGAAATATCACTACCTGTTTCAAAATCCAAAAGTTTTTCCGGTTTTACCTCGGGATTTTTCCAATTCAGATATTCCACATTTCCTTCACTATCATAAATCGTATCACATTTTGTAAATAGCGGATGCACACCCAAATCATCCGGTCCGTCCCATAAATCATACAATTCGCTGTCGGTCGGTTCTCTGTTTTTTTGAGCAAAATTGATATAGTAATTTATTTTTTCATTCGGATTGAAATATAATCCTACGGAAGGATTAAAAAAATGATAAGAAACATCATAGCGATTGAGTAATACACCTTTAAAATTGCCCTCTTCGAGCTGTTTGAATTTGTAAGAAATGTTCATATTTTGGAAATTTGCATTTATCCCCAATTTATCGGTAATTTTATATTTTTCGTTAAAATAAAAAGAGTAATAATCTTTAATGCCTTTGTAGCGATAATAAACCATTCCTTTCTTAAAAGATTCAATATCCGTGGAAATGGAATCCACCTCTCCCCAATGATTGCTATTAAAAAATGAAACATAACTACCCAAAAGGAATGAACCGTTTTTGTGATTATATTCAATATTACCTATCCAGCCTACTTGATTTTTTATCACGTTTTTCTTTCTAACCAAATCTATTCTCAGAGTATCGTCTTCATTTTCGCTTAAACCGTAATCCCATGGGTTTCTATCCTTTTTTTTCTGTTTATAATATCCGTTCCCGTAAATGTAAAATAACGAGTTTTTCAATTTTAAATTATCCGTTAGAAAATAATTATGATGAAATTCAAAGTGTGGCTGTTTGAAATCGTCAATTTCGTTAGGATAAGTAATCGGATTATGTCTGTGATTATTTTTCAGATCCGTTTCCGAGGAAGCATACCAAGAAGCTTCGGAAGTTTCAGTTCCTCCGTAAATATTAATATTGTAAGCCGATTTTTCTCCTAATTTGGATAAAGAGACAAAACCGGACTTTAATCTGCTGGCGGAATGTTGTCGGTATCCGTTTGAATTTAGCAAAGAAAATCTTGCATATAAAGCGTAAGAAGAAAACATTTTTCGATTAATTGAAAACGAAAGTTTTTGAGTGTGATAACTTCCATAAACCAAAGCCAAATTCATTTTATTAGTCATGTCATATCTGGATGTTTCCATATTAACCGAACCACCGAACGTAGAAACACCATAAATTGAACTTCCGATTCCCTTTTGAACTTGCAAGCTACTTACATTTTCCGGCATATCGGGAATATCCACCCAATAAACCTGTTGGTCTTCGGGATCATTTAGAGGAATACCATTCACCATTACGCCGATTCGTTTTTCATCAAAACCTCTCATTTTGATATGAGAATAACCTACGGAATTACCCGATTCGGTATAAGAATAAACATTTGGCAAATCGCTTATCAAAGTGTTTGCATCTCCGCTGAAATATTTTTCTCTTATTTCTTCCTTACTTTTATTTTCAAATGTTACAGGCGTGCTACCTTTTTCCGCCCAAGTTTGACTAACCACAATTCCTCGCAGTTTTGCAGGTTCAGGCTCAAGAAATATTTCGATATTATTTTTTTTGGGAAAATTCATTAAAATGACTTTTTTCTTGTAACCTATACGAAATATTTCCAATTTGTGTTGACCATTAGACAAATCGTAAATTGTAAAGCTACCGTTTTGATTGGAATAAGCATGATACTCTCCGTCATCAATCTTGATAATTGCGGAAACTATCGGTTGATTATTCTTTTTGTCTTTTACGAATCCGAAAAATGTTTCACCGAAAAGCATTCCGCACATCATCATAATAAGAAAAAACATTAACCTTTTCATTTTATCCTCCTAAATAAAAAAAGCCGCATCCGACAAAGAGCCGGAATACGGCATTATTATAATTTTTTTTATTTTTTCCGACTCCCTACGCCGGTATTAACCGGATCAGGTTCAAAGGGTATAATCTCAACCGAAACGGTACCCCCGTTTATAAATTATCTAAATCTTTTAAAGAACCGAAAACAAATTTGAAAAAGGGGTTTCTTGCGTCAAATAATTTTAACTTCTGGGATGATATTTTTTATGTTGTTTAATTATGTATTTTGTATCGATATTCGTGTAAATTTGTGTTGTATTAATACTTTCATGTCCCAAAAGCATCTGAATTACTCTTAAATTGGCTCCTCTTTCCAAAAGATGTGTGGCAAAGGAATGCCTTATAGTGTGTGGCGATATATGAGTTTTAATTTTCGCATCCGTTGCTATCTTTTGCAAAATTTTCCAAACACCCATTCGGCTTAATTTATCTCCGAATTTATTTAAAAAAAGAATATCGGATTGTTTGGTCTTTAATAATAACGGACGATAGCTATTTAGATAGGTTTTTACATACTCCAAAGAAATATCGGCAATGGGAACAATCCGTTGTTTGCTACCTTTTCCCAAAATCCTTATCATTTTTTCTTTCCAATATATATCATGAACGGATATATCTATCACTTCAGAGACGCGAAGTCCGCAAGCATACATTAATTCGAACATAGCTTTGTTTCTATAACCCAAAGTGGTTTTCGTTTGAATACCGTCCAATAATTTTATCATTTGTTTCACGGTTAATACATCAGGAAAATTTCTTCTGTAACGAATTGTGGGAACGGAAGAAAAATTTACAATCACTCTTTCGAATTCGTCCGCCAAATATTCAAATAATGATTTTAGCGCACTCCTTTTTCTTGCAATAGAAGTATTTTGAATGCCAATGTCTTGTAAAGCGGCAAGAAAATTTATAACATCATACTCGGTATAATCTTCCAAATTTTTAATATCGAAATTTATAAATTCATTTATATCCGAAAGATAATTATTCACCGTATTATCCGAAAGTCCCTTTTCCACCCTTAAATAAAATTTATAACCGTTTATTAGAGCTTTGTTATGATTTTTCATTTTTTTAATTTGAGCGGAAGCACTATTTCGATAGTTGTGCCTTTATCAAGTTCACTTTTTAGAACATAGATTTTACCGTTGTGATAATCTTCGATAATTCTTTTCGAGAGACTAAGACCCAAACCCCAACCGCGATGTTTTGATGTAACTCCGGGTTCGAATATTTTTTTGTACATCGATTTGGGGATTCCCGAACCTTCGTCGGAAACTCTGATATGAAGCGTTTTATCATCTTTGAAAACATTTATTTCCACTTTTCCGCTTTTACCTTTCATTGCATCTATAGCATTTTTTATGATATTATCCAATGCCCATCTAAAAAGCGATTCATCAATCATAAGTTCGATATTTTCATCGTCAATTGTGTATATAATATCTATTTTGGAATCAAAACCGGGTAGTCTTTTTTTGAAATAATCCACCACAATTTGCAAAATCGGATGAATCTTTTTCGATTTTAATTCGATTTTTGAACCTACTTTCCCAAATCTCGATGCGATATAATTTAATTTTTTTATATCCGCTTTCATGTAGGTAAGCATTAACATCATATCTTCGTCCGCCCCCATTTCCTTGAATTTTATTTCCAAAATATCAATCCAACCCAAAAGTGAGGAAATCGGTGTGCCGAATTGGTGAGCGGTTTCTTTTGCCAAACCTATCCAAAGGTTATTTTTTTCATGTTTTTTTATTATCAAAATTCCCCAAACTCCCAAAAATATAAAAATAACAAAAATCATAAATTCCAAATATGGTATCATTCTTAGCTGTTTCATAGAAGTTGATTCGCCATAATAAAGATAACTAAAAGGTTTTTCATCTTTAATATTCTTTTTCAGAGGAATGATATTACGCATTTTTTCCATTTTTTTCATCATTTTTTTTAATCGTTTTTGTTCTTTTGCATCCAGCAAATAATAATTTATCTTATCAATCTCTATATTTTCCCAAGAAAAGGGAACCTTTAAGCTATCCGCCAAAATTATAGGATAGTTGATATTGGGAATAACATTACTCATAAAGTATTGAATTAAAAAGTCTTCCAAATCAACATTATCGGGTGTGGAAATAAATCTGGCATAGAGATTCGGTACTAATTTTATATCCTTTTTTACATTTCTCATTAAAATATTTGTATATACCGTGAATGCTATGATTATAACAATTAATCCGATAATAAAATAGAGCCTTAATAAAAAATCTTTGTTATTCCTCTTTTTTAGCTTTGTCCCAAACTTCATCCAATTTCTCCAATTTTACTTTTTTCATATCAATTTTATTTTCATTGAAGTATTTTTCAACCTTTTTAAATCTATTTTCAAATTTTTTTATGGTAAGCCTTAACGCCGATTCGGAATCAATATTTAATTTTCTGGCAATATTAACCACCGAAAAGAACATATCACCGATTTCTTTTTCCATTTCCAACATATCTTTTTTATCAAGGGCTTCTTTAAATTCAAGAATTTCTTCATACAGTTTGTCTATCGCATAGCTTACATCATCCCAATCAAAACCGATAGAAGCGGCTTTTTCCTGAATTCTGCTTGCCACTATCAGAGCCGGCATGGAATGTGGAACTCCTTCCAAAACAGATGTTCGTTCCTTTTCTTTCAACTTGATATTTTCCCAATTATCCATCACTTCTTTTTCATCTTTAACTTTTAGATTTCCAAATACATGCGGGTGTCTTTCCACTAATTTGGTTGATATATTTTCTATAACGTCCTCAATATCGAAACGGTTCTCTTCTTTCGCAATTTGAGCCTGCATAACAATATGCAACAATATATCTCCGAGTTCTTCTTTCAGATTTTCATAATTTTCATTTTCTATGGCTTCTATTGTTTCATAAACTTCTTCTATAAAATTTGCAATCAAAGATTTATGCGTTTGTTTCAAATCCCACGGACAACCTCCGTTCGGATTGCGTAATTGAGCCACTATCCTTAGTAAATCGTCAAATTTCTTCAAAATCTTCACCTCTTTCATACAATTTTTTATATTTTAATTTTTTTCTTATAAAAACAATAATCATCAAAAAGGGTAAAAACCCCCACAAAAGCGAGGAAGAAGCCGTGATAATCATAACTTTAAAATGATTTTTGCAATACAATTCAAACTTTTTTGAAAATTGAATAACGCTTTGTCGGTAGGTTAATCTGAAAATCTTATAAAAATCGGAATTCTTTTTAGATAAATCCCAAAATCGAATAAACTTATTTTTGTCCGATGTATATAAATATTTCACTGCCAGAGCCGATTTTGCATAAAAAAATTCCCATTCGGCTTTACTTTTCGGATAATTTTTTGTCATTTGTGTTAATCGTAAGGGATTTTGCAATAAATAGCTGATTACAAAACGCATTTCCCTGTCCAAACCGAAATCATTGGAAAAATATACAGCCATACCTTCGTTAAACCACAATGGCGGATTATAAAAATAATAATGAACAAAACTATGAATATATTCGTGCAACACTATTCTGTGAATCAAATTATAATTAATCACAAATTGCGGATTTTTAATCACTATCAGATTTTTATTCGGAATATATACCGCATCGCTAAATTCTATAATCCTTTTCTTGGACTTAATTCGTTTCAAATAATCTTTTTCGTTATCAGCAACAAAAATATTTATACTATATTCCGGATATTTACCAATTTTACGCTGAAATTCATCAACATCCCTTTCCAAAATTTCGGAAAATCTTTTTATATAGTTTTTTTCAATACCATTATAATAAATTTTAAAATTTTCGGTTGAATAAATACTTGCAATAGCATAAGTGCAAAAAAATAAAAAAAATAAAACAAGGGATAAAAACTTTTTTAGTTCAAATGACATCAATCAAGATATTTTTTTACCAATTCTATCAATCGTTTTTTGGGAACAGGCTTAAAAATTACTTCCGCCAATCCCTCTTTTTTGGATTTTACAACCGCATGATTCGGGTCGTAACCAAAGCCGGTCATCATAATCACAGGAATATCGGAATCATACATCATAATTCTTTTATAAAGCTCATAACCATCCATATCCGGCATGGAAATATCCGTTATCACCAAATCTATATCGATTTTGCCCGAATATAACAAATTCAAAGCTTTTTTTCCGGTTTCTTCCAAAATAACATTATACCCTTCTTCTTCCAAAAACTTTTTTACATATTCTATTATTTCCAATTCATCATCAACAATTAATATATTTTTTTTATTCATACGCCCTCATTTTTATAAATAACTCTCTTTGTTTTTTATAAATATCATCTATCATTTTTTTATCTTTTTTAATAAGGTAATCAAAAATTATCCATCTTTCATTCAGTTGTCGTTTTTCCGTGGACAAAAATTCTTTTTTTTCATACTCCATATCGTATTCGGGAAATTCATAATCCGATATTTTTTTTATTAAACCGTTTTTTATAACAATCGTATCATTTAAGGTCAAGTTTAAGTTTTTTGTAACATAAAAGAATTTTAAATAATAATAGTATTTTTCCAGAATCTTAATACTGTGCTTTATTGTTTCCGCTTTTTCAAATTCCAAATTATCCGATAATTTGTTATATTGGTTTCTCACAAGTGAAATTTTTTCGTCATTTACAGTTAGATAATCATTTATAGCAATATCTTTTATACCCTTTTGCAAACAAGAGCCGATACATCTGTTTTTTTCATACAATTCACAAGGATACTCTTTTGTTTCACAAGCGGGATATAAGAATAATTCATTCATTGCCAAAATAAAATCCCAAACAAAAAATCTCCCGTGAAAAGGTCCTAAAAATATTTTTTGTGATGTTGTGTCGTCATTAATTGTAAAATAAGGAACATTTTCAAAATCTATTCCCAGATAAACAAATTTATTATAAAAATATCTGTTGTACTCAGGTTCTTCCTTGTCGAACAAAATTTGTTTTTCTTTTAACAATGCATCAAATAATGTATCGGTTTCATACCATTCCACAAATAATGTTTTGGAAAAAAGAGAAAAAATATCGTGGTTTTCTTTTATCCTCTTTTTAAATGCAATGAACTTTTGTTTCAAATCCAAAACACAAAGCGAAAAGATAATTTTCTTTTCGCTTTTAAATATCATTAAGCCCGAGTTTTCAGGCAGAATATTTTTATTTAATAATTCACTTTTTCTTATTCGCATTTTTTCTTTTTAAAATTCTTGCCCATTCGTCTTTTAGAGTAACCGTTCTGTTAAAGACCAATTCATTTTCTTTGGAATCGGGATCCACTACAAAATAACCAATTCTTTCAAACTGGAATTGTTGCATTGGCTTTACGTTTTTTAAAGAAGGTTCCATTTTACATTCTTTTAATACTTTTAATGAATTCGGATTAAGATAATCCAAATAGGTTTTGCCCTTTTCTATTTTTCCCAAATCTTCTATTTCAAAAAGATGTTCATACAGATTTACCGTAGCATTTATTGCATGTTTTGCAGATACCCAATGCAGAGTGGCTTTCACTTTTCTTCCGTCAGGCGAAGAACCACCTTTTGTTGCCGGATCATAAGTACATAGAATTTCTTTTATTTCACCTGTATTTTCATCTTTTATAACCTTTTCGCATTTAATAAAATATGCATAACGTAATCGAACTTCTCTACCGGGAGATAAACGATAAAATTTCTTTGGAGGATTTTCCATAAAATCGGTTCTTTCTATGAATAATTCTCTTGAAAAGGGTACTTCTCTTGTTCCCTGAGATTCGTCTTCGGGATTATTTATTGCGGTTAATAATTCCGTTTTGTCTTCGGGGTAGTTTGTAATAATCACTTTTATCGGATTTAATACCGCCATCACTCTGTTTGCTTTTTTATTCAAATCTTCCCTTACGGAATGTTCCAAAAGTGCAATATCAACCAAATTATCCGCTTTTGAAATCCCAACCTTATCAATAAAATCTCTAATTGATTTGGGAGTATAACCTCTTCTTCGCATTCCCGATAAAGTAGGCATTCGAGGATCATCCCAACCTTTTACATAACCTTTTTCCACCAATTCCAAAAGCTTTCTTTTGCTCATAACGGTATAGCTTAAATTTAATCTGGCAAATTCTATCTGTTGCGGATGATAAACTTCCAATTCGTCCAAAAACCAATCATATAAAGGTCGATTATTTTCAAACTCTAACGTGCAAAGCGAATGTGTGATGCCTTCGATTGAATCTTCAAGACAATGAGCAAAATCATACATCGGATATATGCACCATTTATCACCTGTTCTATGATGTTTTTTGTGTCTGATGCGATAAATAAGGGGATCTCGCATTTTCATATTGGATGCCGCCATATCTATCTTTGCCCTTAAAGTGCATTCTCCGTCTTTAAATTCACCGTTTTTCATTTTTTCAAATAGCATCAAATTTTCTTCCACCGATCTGTTTCTGTAAGGGCTTTCTTTACCGGGTTGTTTCACCGTACCGCGATACTCTCGTATTTCCTCTTCCGAAAGATGACAAACATATGCTTTTCCCTTTTTTATTAATTGAACGGCATAATCATAAAATTTCTCAAAATAATCCGATGCATAGTATAGCCTGTCTTCCCAATCATAACCTAACCACTTTATATCCTCTTGAATAGATTCCACATATTCGGTATCTTCCGTAGTGGGATTGGTATCATCAAATCTTAAATTGCAGAGTCCACCGTATTTTTTTGCAATTTCAAAATTTAAACATATTGATTTTGCGTGTCCAATATGCAAATAACCGTTAGGCTCCGGCGGAAATCTGGTATGAACCCTGTTGTTATACTTGCCGGTTAAATTGTCTTTATCAATAATATCCGTTATAAAGTTTGATGTTAATTTAGATTCTTCCATATTCACTTACACCTCATTCTAAAATTATAAAAAATTAGGTAGTCGAGTTTTTTTTAAATATTTTAAT
>CAZUGB010000048.1:0-3732 GCA_964619925.1 uncultured Candidatus Cloacimonadota bacterium | reverse complement strand
AAAAGAACGTCGTTTCACAGGAGTTATACAAAATAAGATAATATCGGTTTTGAAAGATAGTATGTTTCCAAAAAAATTGTGCGTAACACATGGAAGGTATTACTGTATTCATATCATGTTAAATTATATGTTCTTTTAATTTTTTTACGCAAATTTCAGCGTGAAATCTTTGATGATTTTTTTCTTTTCCGTTAAAGAGAAGGTTGGAATGAGTTGAAATAATTTCAATAAATTTTTTCACGTTATTGTTTTGGTAAAATTTTAAAAGAATAACAACCAATTAAAGAAATATGGAGTGCTTTATTTTCATTTGACAATTACAGCATATTAAAAATTAAAGAAAAAAAATCAGGAGAGTGGAATGAAATCAATAAAGGAAATTGCTGTGGAGTTATTCGGTATTACGGAAGAAAAACCTTCTCGTAGCGGTGGTGAACATGTTATTTCAATAGATAGTGTGATAGATAGATCAAATATACCGGATCAATTACCCGATGATTATGAAAACCTAAATAAATATATAGATCATACGATTCTTAAACCCGATGCCACACCGGAAGACATCATAAAAGTTTGCAATGAAGCCGAAAAATACAAATTTCGTTCGGTATGTGTAAATCCATGTTATGTAAAATTAGCAAAGGAAAATCTGCCTACAATTGACGTATGCAGTGTAATCGGTTTTCCTTTGGGAGCTAATACCACCGCTATAAAAGCGGCAGAAGCCAAGTTAGCAATTGAACAAGGTGCCAAAGAAATTGATATGGTTATCAATATAGGATTATTAAAAAGCGGCGATTATGATGAGGTTTATGAAGATATTCTTATGGTAAGTAATACGGTTCATTCAAATGGAGCTATCCTAAAAGTGATAATAGAAACTTGTTTATTGGATTACGAAGAAAAGGTTATCGCTTGTTTATTATCCAAAAAAGCGGGAGCAGATTTCGTAAAAACTTCTACGGGATTTTCTTCGGGAGGAGCCGAAGTTGAAGATGTTAAATTGATGAGAAAAGTTGTGGGAAACAAAATGGGAGTAAAAGCCTCAGGTGGAATAAGAGACAGAGAAAAAGCCATTGCTATGTTAAAAGCGGGAGCGAATAGAATAGGTGCATCCAGTAGTATTAAAATTATTAAGGAAAAGTAAATGAAAGTAAATTTAGCCGGTTATAATATTGATACGACATTAATAAATCAGATTAAGGATAAAACGGTTGCAACCCCCGAAACGATTTCGGCGGCATATGCAAGAATAAGCAGAAGCAGTAAATCCATTGCCGAATTACGTAAAGAAGCGCTAATAGAGGTTGAAAAAGCCAGAAAATCAAACAACACCATAATATTTGAAATGGGGCATAGCAGTATAGCCGAACATGCGGTTTTTAACTTTGATATTTTAGGGGTTTCAAGATTTTTGGCGGAATTTATTGAACGCTCACGATTAGCTTCTTTTACCGAAAAATCACAAAGATATGTTACATTAAAAGGTGATTATATTATCCCGAAAGAAATAGCAGATCATAAAATTTCCGATGAATTTATCTCTTTGATAAATAAACAAAATGATCTTTATCTAAAATTGTATGACGAATTATTAAAGATAAATAAAAAGAATTTTCCCAAATTAAAGAAACGTCTTCTTGAAGGTAAATCAAAAGAAGATGCCAGATATGTATTAAGTTTAGCCACCCAAACACAAATTGGTATGACAATTAATGCAAGAAACCTTGCCAAGTTATTAAAAAGATTGGACACGGTGAACTTGATAGAGGCTAAGGA
Source organism: uncultured Candidatus Cloacimonadota bacterium (assembly GCA_964619925.1). Classification (GTDB taxonomy): domain Bacteria; phylum Cloacimonadota; class Cloacimonadia; order Cloacimonadales; family TCS61; genus CAZUGB01. The sequence goes on along the minus strand of CAZUGB010000048.1, from coordinate 1,953 downwards.
ACTTAAAAATAAAATTGAAAAAAAGGTAAAAGAAATAGCTCCTTCAATTATCAGATATACTTCTGCGGACAATTTTGAAAAACATTATTTGAATAGTTTACCGGAAATTAAATCTCAATCGATTGATACGGATGTAAAATTGGAATCTTTTACCAAAGATGCCGACAAAGTTATTCTTTCCGCATTAATTTTTGAAAAATACGGTTATGATTTTGAATATATAAAAAATGAAATCGATAAATTTAGTGCCAAACGCCTTTCCGATTTTTATGAAACCTTTTTTAATGATCTAAAATCTTATGATTCTATGCCAAGAGCTTTTGAAACCGTGGATTTCTTATTTCAATTAAATGTTTCCGCAAGTTGTTTTGCTCAAATAAAACGTCATAGAATATCCACAATGATTAGAGCATACAATTATCCCGATTTGGATTATGTAATTCCACCCTCTTTTGAAAATACCGATTTAACGGATGAAGTAGAAAAAGTGATGAAAGAATCTAATGAAATTTATTTTAAATTAGCAAAATTAAATCCTCTTTTGGGAAATTATGCTTTAACAAATGCTCATAAAGTTTCCGTGTTATTTAAATTAAATTTAAGAGAGTTATATCATTTTGCCAGACTTCGCTGTGATTCTCATTCTCAGTGGGAAATAAGACAGGTGGCGAAAAAAATGGTTAAATTGGTTAAAGACGTTACACCTTTTGCAACAAAATATCTAATGGGGAAGGACGAATTTATTGCTAAAACCGAGATTTGAAATAAATAACCTTTTTAAAATTCTTACTTTTCCCGATAAAATTCTTATTATTGTTGTATTAATAACGTCTGTTTTTTCATTTTTTTATATAAAATCCAAAATGAATACCGTATGTGCCACAATTTATTATCAACAAAAGGAACTGGGTACATTTTCTTTGATAAAAGACAAAATCATAAATATTGACAAAGGTATAGTGGTCGAAATAAAAAACGGCAAAGTTAGAATGAAAGAATCAACATGTAAAAATAAATATTGTATCAAACAAGGTTGGAGTAATAGTGTTCCGATTGTTTGTTTACCAAATAAAGTGTTGATAAAATTCAATAGTAAGAGAAAAATGATTATCACAAGGTAGAAAAAAAGCCTTCGAGATTAATCGAAGGCTATAAATTATTCTATCAAAACCTTTGAATCCAATTAAAACCGATTCCGGTTCCTTTTGCATAATTGAAAAATCCGCCGAAAGTTGTGATATGAAAATAAAATTCCAAATTGGTAAGATAAATACCGGTGCTTAATTCATAATTCATAACTTTATCATAACCGATTTTAGCGGCAACGGGTAAAAATCCTAAGAAGATTTTTCTTGCTTTAAGACTAATGCCGTTCGGATAAATATATTTTGAATGCTTGTAGCTTAATGTAGCATAAAAATCTTTATATACGTTATATTCCAAACCTATGGTAAGATTAGCGGAAAGTGATTTGTATCTGTTTTTTGTTCCTTCTATTATTGTGTCGTTGTTTACGGTTTCATATTCGCTTTGAAAGTGTGTAAGTGAATCTTGAAATACACCTTCAAAGACTTTTTCTGTTAAATTATCAAATTTTATTCCGCCAAAGATATCATCCAAATCGCAAAAAAGCATACCCTTGTTAAAATTTGCAACCATGGACAACCCCAAACCTGCGGTTAATTTTCTTTTGTATTTACCTTCTGTTACATCAGAATAAATAACATCAAGGTAATAATCCGCATAACTTTCTTGAACATTAGTTCCAAAACGCTGTTCGGACTTTAAAACCTCTCCGTAAACAATGGGAAGATAAAAGTTTATATTTGCTCCGAGATAGATAGGCACATTTCTGATAAAATCTAATGAGTTATTTAAAAAGTTGTATTTTGTGTGCATATTCGGGATAAAAGACAAATTCAATGAATTTGGATATGAATATGATATTTTTGT
>CAZUGB010000047.1:0-3541 GCA_964619925.1 uncultured Candidatus Cloacimonadota bacterium | reverse complement strand
ATCATTGTGGATGATGCCTTCGGCGATAAATTCCACCTTGCCTCAAATGGAGCGAACATCGGCTTTGGCTTCAAGCGGATTTGACACCGTGGCATTTGCAGAGGCTATGAAATCCATAAATTTCGGATTTATCGCTTTTATGTTGGTAATATTCTCAATTGGAGGGTATCTTTTTTATTCTTCCATTTTTGCCGCACTCGGAGCTATCACAAACGAGGCTTCGGAAAATCAGAGCTTAACGTTTCCCGTGATGTTGCCCATTATCATCGCATTTTTAATTTCCATAAGCGTAATGGAGCAACCGAACGGAAGTATTGCGTTTTGGTCGTCAATGATACCGTTTTTTTCTCCTATTGTAATGATGAGCAGAATTCCCTTCGGCGTTCCCGCTTGGCAAATAATCTTGTCGGTGGCTTTGCTTTTGGTGGGGGTTTATATAAACATATTGATTTCCGCAAAGATTTATCGTACCGCTATTTTACTTTACGGAAAGAAAATCACATTCAAAGAAATTTTAAAATGGACGTTTACAAAGTAATTTTATGAAAACACAAAAAATTTTCGGTAAAAAATATTTGGAATTAACCGGTTGCGTCCATGTTCATTCAAAATATTCCTATGATTCTACCGCCGAGCCGCAAGATATTATAAACGCCGCTCTATACAACAAATTGGATTATTTCACAATTACCGACCATTTAACTATTGATGCAAAAAACGATATTGATTTTCTTAATGAAAAAAGGATAAACATAATTATCGGTTCGGAAATAAATGATAAAAACGAAGAACATCATCTGTTGGTTTTTAATTCGAGCAAAGTATTCAGCGATACTAAGGCTATCGAATATACGCGTTTTTATCAAAAAGAAGGAGCTATAACTTTTGCGGCGCATCCTTTTGAAAAAAGATCCACAAAAAAGATAAGAAAATATCTGTGGACGGACTTGGAAAACACAGATTTCGACGGTATTGAAATATGGAATGCCGTTTCCGATTGGGTTTCCAAACTAAAACCTTCTTTAAACGGTGCTTTTTTTGTGTTTTTCCCATCCTTCTTTATAAAATCGGCGAATAAAAAGGCTATCAAGTGGTGGGATGAATTAAATCTGCAAGGCAAAAGAAAATCGGCAATAGGTTCAGTGGATGCTCACACTTTTTATTATGATTTGCTTGGAATTAAAATCAAATTTTTATCTCATAAATATCTGTTCGGAACTATTAGAACAAATGTTTTGATTTGCGAAAAAGAAAAAATAAACAAGCAAGATATTTTAACCGCATTAAAAAAAGGCAATAGCTATATAGTTAATTACAAAGTAGGTTATCCGAACGGATTTTATGCGGGAATATCAAAAAGAAACGGTGATTCCGCCATTTTCGGAGAAGAAATTGACTTTGTGGAAGGTTTAAAATTCTATTATCATTCACCCTATTTTGTAAAAGCAAAATTGTATAAAAACGGAGAAAAAATAGCCGAACATACCGACAACAAAGGAGCATTTGATATTTTGGAAAAAGGTAATTATAGATTGGAAATAACAAAAAATTTTAAAAATTGGATTTATACAAATAACATATATGTAAAGTGAGGAAAAATGGATTTGAAAATTTATGTAAATAATCTTTCGGATTACTTAAATAAGGAAATAAGCAGTGATTTTTTGGTAACTCAAAAGGAATTACGCGAAGGCGCCAGAGATTATTATATTCGCCTGAAATTATCCGATAGCACGGGTTCGGTAGTCGGTAACGTGTGGAATAATGCAAACAGAATTGCTCAAACATTCGAAGAAGGCGATGTGGTGCGAGTAAAAGCCGTGGTAATAAGTTATAAATCACAATTGCAACTTACCGTAAATAAAATAAGAAAATTGGAACCGGAACAGTATGATATTAGCGATTTTATAGAATCCACAACAAAAGATATAAATAAACTTTCCGATAAACTTTTTGAATTTATTGAATCTATGAAAAACGAATATTTAAAAAAATTACTTTTGTCCGTTTTCGATGATAAAGAATTTTATAATCAATTTATAAAATCGCCGGCGGCTAAAACTTGGCATCATAATTATGTGGGTGGATTATTGGAACACACGGTTTCCGTAGCTACCATTTGCAATTTTGTATCCGGAATGTATAACGTGGATAGAGATTTATTGGTAGCCGGTGCATTGGTTCACGACATTGGTAAGGTGCGAGAGTATCATATAAAATCATCCATAGATTTTACGGCAATCGGAAGATTGGTGGGTCATCTTGCGTTGGGAGACGAATTTATTTGTGAAAAAGCAAAGGCTATTAATAATTTTCCCGAAACTTTGCTTCTTAAATTAAGACATCTTATTTTATCACATCACGGTGAATATGAAAAGGCTTCGGTTCGTTTGCCACAAACATTGGAAGCGGTGGTTTTGCATTTTGCCGATAATATCGATGCGCAAACGGTGGGAGTTCAGCAATTAATAAATTCGGGAAAATCAATTGATAGCGAATGGAGTGAATACGATAAATTAAATAACAGATATTATTTTTTGAAGTAAGATATGTTTAAAACAGCAGTATTGGCTAGCGGTAGCAAAGGTAATTGTTTTTTGGTAAAAACGGAAAACACAAAAATTTTGGTGGATGCGGGTTTGAGTGTAAAAAAAACCGTTCAACAGATGCAATCGCTTTTATTAACATACGAAAAAATCAATGCCGTAATAATTAGCCATGATCATAACGACCATATCAAAGGTGCCGGTGCATTGACCAGAAAATTAGGAGTACCGCTGTATATCTCGCAAAAAACTTATCTGGCTTCCAAAAAAAAATTGGGAACAATAAAACACGGATTGGTGCATTTTGAAAACGGCAATTCCTTTGTGATAGGTGATTTGGAAATACATCCTTTTGCCTCGTCTCACGATACTGCTGACGGTAGCAATTTTGTGATAATGAAATTGGGAGACGAAAAAAGGAAATTGGGTATTGTTACCGATTTGGGGTATCCTTCCAGATTAACAATTCAAAGACTAACGGGAGTTACCACGATTATTCTGGAAAGTAATCATGATGAAAAAATGCTTTTGGAAGGACCGTATCCTTGGGAACTAAAACAACGGGTAAGAAGCAGGGAAGGACATTTATCCAATAATCAAGCGGTAAGTATTGTTTCCAGAATTATTCATCCCGAATTAAAAAATATTATACTGGCTCATTTAAGTGAAAAAAATAATACACCACAATTAGCTTATGATACAATGCAAAATTTTTTGGAAAGTATAAATTTCGAATTAAATTTAATTGTTTCGTCTCAAAACGAAGCGACGGAATTGATAGATGTGTAATTTACGGAGTGTAATATGATACTAAATTTTGTTTTATTGGTGATAGGTTTTGGCGTATTGATTAAATCCGCGGATATTTTGGTGGATGGTTCTTCGGCTTTGGCTCAAAAATATTCCATACCCGAGATTGCGATAGGTTTAACTATTGTGGCATTCGGAACATCGGCACCGGAATTGGTGGTAAATATCATTGCAAGCGTAAATAA
>CAZUGB010000046.1:0-5713 GCA_964619925.1 uncultured Candidatus Cloacimonadota bacterium | reverse complement strand
AAATAATAAAATGAAATTTCTTTCTACTTTATATAGCTTTATCGAAATGAGATTTACAATTAATTTATATAAAAAACGGTATTTTTTCTTTTGTTTCGCTATTTAAATTTATGCTTGACTTATTAACCGAAAAAAAACTATTCGCAAAAAATATTTGATAGGGAATGTAATTAATATAAATAAAAGCAAGATATGTTTTAGGAGACTAAGAAATGGAAGAAATTTTGAAAAATATTAAAAATGATAATGTGAAATTTATTCAATTGCAATTTACCGATTTATACGGAATTGTAAAAAGTTTAACTATACCCGTGAATTTACTCGGTGAAGCTTTTGAAAATGGCGTTTGGTTCGACGGTTCCTCCATATTGGGTTTTTCCAGAATTTGCGAAAGCGATATGTATCTGAAACCTGATGCTGATACCTATGCAATGATGCCTTGGCTAAATTCCGAATATGGAAATACCGCAAGGTTTATTTGCGATATTTTCAGACCGGACGGACAACATTTCGAAGGGGATCCGAGATACATTTTAAAGAGGATTATGAAAAAAGCGGAAGATATGGGATTTTTGTATAATACAGGTCCAGAACTTGAATTTTTCCTTCTTGATACGAAAGACAAATTAGCTCCTTTGCCACAGGATCATGGCAGTTATTTCGATTTGACTACGGATCAGGCATATAATATTCGCAGGGAGATGATGATAACCTTGGAGAAATTCGGAATACAAAACGAAACATCTCACCATGAAGTAGCAATCGGACAGCATGAAATATCTTTTAGATACAGTAATGCTTTAAAAACAGCCGATAATGCCATTACAATGAGATTTGCCGTTAAAGCGGTAGCACAAAAACATGGATTGCATGCCACATTTATGCCCAAACCTCTTGCTGGGGAAAACGGTTCGGGTATGCATGTTCATCAAAGTCTTTCGGATATAAAAACAGGTAAAAATCTGTTTTACGATGCAAACGACAAATATAATCTTTCGGATATTGCATATAAATTCATGGCAGGACAATTAGCCGAAATAAAGGGAATGTCTGCAATCTTATCTCCAACGGTAAATTCATATAAAAGATTGGTACCCGGATATGAAGCCCCGGTTTATATCAGTTGGGGTAGAACAAACCGCTCGGCTCTTATAAGGATACCCAGTTCTTTTAAAGGTAAAGAAAAATCCACTCGTATTGAATTGCGCAGTCCCGATCCCTCTTCAAATGTTTATTTGGCTTTTGCGGTTATGCTTGCAGCCGGTTTGGAAGGTATAGAAAAAAATATGAAGATTATGCCTCCGCAGGAAGAAGACATTTATTTGCTTACCGAACAAGAGATTAATGAAAAAAATATAGAAACCATACCACATTCGCTGTATGAAGCATTGGAAAATCTTAAAAAAAGCGAACTGATAAAGAAAACTTTGGGAGAACATACTTTTATGCAATATGTTCAAGCAAAGCAAAAAGAATGGAATAATTACAGCGTTCAAGTTTCCGAATGGGAAATAAAAGAATATTTAAACAGATATTAGAAAGGTGATTATGAATTTTCAAGATATTATTTTTAAATTACAAACATATTGGTCCAAAAACGGCTGCAACATTTTGCAACCTTATGATGAGAATATGGGAGCGGGAACTTTTCACCCCGCCACTTTTTTCGGTTCACTCGGCAAAAAGAATACATCCGTAGCATACGCACAACCTTGCAGAAGACCCAAAGACGGTAGATTCGGAGAAAACCCGAACAGATTGCAACATTATTATCAATTTCAAGTGATAATAAAACCATCCCCCGACGATATACAAAATCTTTATCTGAAAAGTTTATTGGAAATAGGTATTGATATATACAAGCATGATATTCGATTTGTGGAAGATGATTGGGAATCACCTACTCTTGGAGCTTGGGGACTTGGTTGGGAAGTTTGGTTGGACGGAATGGAAATTTCGCAATTTACCTACTTTCAGCAGGTTGGCGGTTTAGAGGTTTCTCCCGTTAGCGTAGAACTTACATACGGATTGGAAAGATTGGCTATGTATATCCAAAATGTAGATAATTTTAAAGACTTACAATGGAACGACACAACCAAATACGGCGAAATATTTTTTGATAAGGAAGTGGAATATTCTTATTTCAACTTTGAAGCATCCGACACGGAATATTTATTCAAGTCTTTTGATGAAATCGAACAACAATTTTTACAATTAATCGAAAAGAATCTTGTTTATCCTGCCTATGATTATCTTTTAAAATCGTCACATATTTTTAATTTGCTCGATGCCCACGGTGTTATCAGTGTTACACAACGCGCTTCTTACATAGGAAGAATAAGAGCTATGGCAAAATCGGTTGCCGAATTGTATCTACAAAAATACGATGAGAAAAAATAGCACACTTTCTTTAATTTACCCATACTTTAAAAAAGCTTGGTTACGAATTTTATCGGGTTTGCTAATTTTGGTTTTGGTGGATATGTTTCAATTGTCTATCCCCAAAATTATGCAACATACCATTGATAAAATCGGTAATCGCCAATTTACACATCAAGACATACTTTTATCGGCTCTAATTGTGTTTTTACTCGCTATCGGAATTTTCTTTTTTCGTTTTTTGTGGCGTATCATTTTATTAAAAAACGGTTGGATTATTGATAGAGAATTAAGAAAAACTTATTTTGAACATTTATTAAAATTATCTCAAAATTTTTATAATAAATCCAAAACCGGTGATTTAATGGCATATGCAATAAATGATATGAATGCCGTGAGAATGTTAGTGAATTTCGGATTGGTGGGAATTTCCGATATTGTGTTCTTTTCTATTGCCACTTTGATTTTTATGGTTAATATCAATCTTAAACTTACAATTTTTGCTATTTTGCCTCTGCCGGTATTATCTTTTTTATTTATTTATTTCGGAAAGAAAATAAGAACACATTTCGGAAGAGTTCAAAAATCCTTTGCCACAATGTCCGGAACGGTGCAGGAAAGCATATCCGGAATACGCATCGTAAAGGTATTCGGACAGGAAGATGCTCAACTTCAAAAGGTCTCTGACGATGCTTATGATTATGTAAAAGAAAATATTGCTCTCGTTAAAATTATGGGATTTTTTCATCCCGTTATAGAGTTCGTAATAGGTATCAGTTTTATTATCACATTGTATTTTGGCGGCAAAGCGGCTATTAGCGGATTAATTTCAATGGGACAATTTATAGCTTTTGTTTCATATCTCGGAATGATTGTTTGGCCTATGATAGCTATCGGTTGGGTAACCAATTTGTATCAACGCGGTTCGGCATCTTTAAAAAGATTTCAAAAAATATTATCAATAAAACCGGAAATTACCGATAACGAAGCTGATTTCAGCATAAAAAAATTGGACGGCTCAATAAAAGTAAAAAATTTAAAATTCAAATATAAGGAAGAATTACCCTTTGTTTTTGATGATATATCTTTTGAGATTGAAAACGGAAAAACTTTGGCAATTATAGGTAAAACGGGTTGCGGCAAGTCCACATTGATAGATCTTTTCACTCGCATTCAAAATCCGCCGAAAAATTCCATTTTTATCGGAAATCATGAAATTTTCAAAATACCTTTGAAAGTTCTTAGAAATGCTATTTCGGTAGTTCCGCAAGATACGTTTTTATTTTCCGATAAAATTTCGGAGAATATTGTTTTGGGTCGAGAATATGATTATGAAAAAATGATTAAAGCCGCAAAAATAGCGAAAATCCATGATGAGATTATAGATTTTAAAAACGGTTTCGATACTATAATCGGGGAAAGAGGAGTTACGCTATCAGGTGGTCAAAAGCAACGACTAGCCATTGCAAGAGCTATTTATCATAATCCCACGATATTAATTTTGGATGATTCTTTATCTGCTGTGGATACGGAAACCGAAAAAGAAATTTTGCAAAATCTTTTGCCCATAAGAAAAAATAAAACTACCATTATTATCTCTCACAGAATTTCCACGATAAAGCACGCAGATAAAATTATTGTTTTGGACAAAGGCAAAATCGTTCAAGAAGGTGTTCACGAAGAATTGATTAAACAAAAAGGCTTGTACACATATCTTTGGGAAAAACAACAGCTCGAAGAAAAATTAAAAACTATGTAGGAATGCGTTATGCCACACGGAATGAATTATTTTTCGGATGATGATTTAAAAGCGAAAGTTTATGATAAAGAACTTTTCAAAAAATTGATAAGATACCTAAAACCTTATCTGAAACTTGTTATCATATCTTTTGTTTTGCTTATTATGATTGCCGTTATCAGAGTGAGCATTCCCATAATTCAAAAAAAAGGTGTGGATGAAATAATTGCCGCAAAGAAAGATGCTATCTATTTTGCTTCCGAAAAAGAAAAGAATGATTTTATAAAAAAATATTCAAAAATAAAGTTTAAAACATACAAAAACTCCAACGGATTTTATCTGATTTTTCCTGAAAAAAAATTAAATTACTTTGAGAAAAAAGATTCTTTGAAATTTATTAAAAGAGTTACGATAATTCAAAACAACAAAGAAAATCAAAAATTATTGGGAAAGGATAAAATAATCCCTATCGAAAACGGTAAAGCCATTGTGAGAATACCCGATATAATGAAATTGAAAGAAGAGAAAAAAATTACTTCTGATCAGCTTTTTTCAATCAGGTATTTGGATATTCAAAAACTCAAATTTTATTCATTGATATTTCTTATTTTGGTGGTTTCGGAATTATTTTTCACCTATATACAAATATATTCCATAAACTATGCTTCTCAACATGCGATGTATGATTTAAGGAGAGAGGCTTTTAAACATCTTTCCGGCTTACCGCTGTCTTTTTTTGATAAAAATCCGGTAGGAAGATTGGTAACAAGAGTTACAAACGATGTTCGAACCTTGGATCAAATGCTCAGTGACGGACTTATTCAACTGATACAACAATTTTTGGTTTTATTTAGCATTTTGATTATTATGTTTATTTTCGATTGGAGATTAACACTTGTCAGTTTGGCTATATTGCCTTTTATCATTGTTGTTTTTAGAATTTTTATTAAAAAGATGAGATTAATTTACAGAAGTATGAGAAAAAAAATAGCCAAAATTAATTCTCTTTTATCCGAAAACATATCCGGTATAAAAATCATACAGTTGTTCAATCTTCAAGAAATTAAAATGAAACAATTTATGAAAGCAAATTATGATTATTATAATACGGCAATGAAACAACTGAAACTTTTTGCTTTTTTCCGTCCGTTAATAAATTCTTCCCGAAGAATGGCAGTGGCTCTTTTATTGTGGTATGGCGGTATATCCATTTTGGATAACAAAATAACTTTGGGACTTTTTATAGCGTTTATTTCCTATCTTGATATGCTTTTTGAACCGATTAATCAGCTTAGTGAAAAATTTAATATCATGCAAGGTGCTATGGCCGGTGCGGAAAGAGTTTTTGATTTGATGAAAAATGACAAAGAAAAATATAATCATCATCTGAAAAAAGATATAAAATTCAAAGGCAAAGTCGAGTTTAAAAATATTTGGCTAAGATATGACAAAGATTGGGTGTTAAAAGATCTTTCCTTTAAGATTAATCCCGGAGAAAGTGTGGCATTGGTAGGACATACAGGAGCGGGGAAAACATCAATTATAAGTCTTCTTTCGGCACTGTATCCATATCAAAAAGGGAAAATTTTAATAGAC
>CAZUGB010000045.1:0-4092 GCA_964619925.1 uncultured Candidatus Cloacimonadota bacterium | reverse complement strand
TTGCAAATAAAGAAAGTCCCATAAAAATCAAAAGGATAAACAATAGTAGCTTTTTCATCGTCTTAACTCTTTATATGCATTATCAAATTGTTCCAATTCCCATATCGTTTTATCGGGAAATTTTTTAATCCACATTTCCAGGTTTTCCGGCGGTCTTTTTGATAACGCTATCAGTTGGTCATTGGGTATTATCTTATATGGTGGCAAATTTCTTTCCTTTGCAATACTATCTCTGATATAAAAAAATGCCTGAAAAATCTTTTTTTGTCTTTTATTCAAACTATGATAATTTTTTATTTTCATATAGGGTTCAATTTCCGAATTAAATCGTACATTTTCCAACTTTTTGCTTCGTAGTTTAATAAGAGAACCTATTCTTTTAAATTTAACTTCTTCGGCTATTTTTTTCTTTAATAATATCAGATATTTAACATCCCCTGCGGCGTATTCCAATTGATTTCCCGTTAAGGGACGTGTATTCCAATCGGAAGTTTGACAATCCAAAAATTCATCGCCATCTTTATGTAAAACAGCCATTATAAAATCTTTTAAAGACAATTTGCCATATCCCAAAAGATAAGCGGCTATCTGTAAATCATATAAATTTACCATTCGTATTTTATGAGCATGATACAATAATCGTATATCAAAATCGGCGGAATACATAATCTTTTCTACCTTGGGATTTTCAAAAACGGTTTTTAATGGTGATAAATCCTTTATTTTTATCGGATCAATAATATAAATACCCTTATTATCGGCTATTTGTATAAGACACAAATAAATACCGTAATGATGCAAATTGGATTCCGCTTCAAAATCCACGGCTATTTTTTCTTTGTTATTTAACTTTGCCGATAATTGCTCCAAATCTTCGTAATTATCAATATACAAAATATTATCACTATTCATCTTTTACTTTCTTTCTTTTTTTGGAATTGTTAATAATTTTTAGTTTATAAATGTGTCAAACGATAAATTATATCAACGAGTAAGCATCAATATCTATTATTTTTTTTATTGAAGATCCTATTTTAAAGTTATTATTTATATAGCCTATGGCTTTTGATATTTCCGAAGGCATTTTTGCCTTTATAATGATATGCATTCTAAATTCGCTTCTAATTTTTATTATAGGTGGTGCAACAGGTCCCAAAATACTGATTTGAGGTAAATATTCCTTTAATTTATTTATTAAATATCTGTTTTTATCCAAACTTTCCTTTAAAAATTCATAATTTTTATGAAGAAATACTATTCTTGCCATTCTATAATATGGTGGATATTTTAATATTTTTCTAAATTTCATCTCTTCTATTGCAAATAATTCGAAATCTCCTTGCAGAGAATACGTAATTGCATAATGATCAGGATTATAAGTTTGAATAATCACTTTTCCGGTTTTTTCTCCCCGTCCCGACCTACCTGCTACTTGAGTAAGTAACTGAAATGTCCTTTCCGACGATCTGAAATCGGGATAATTCAATATTACATCGGCTGAAATTACTCCGACCAATGTTACATTATGAAAATCCAACCCCTTTGAAATCATTTGAGTTCCCAAAAGTATATCAATTTCTTTATTTTTCATTCTATCGAACATTTCTTGATAACTTTCTTTTCTTGCTGTTGTGTCGGAATCCATTCGCATTATTTTGGCTGTGGGAAACAGTATTTTTAATTCTTTTTCTATTTGTTGGGTTCCGGGTGAACCGAAATTATAAAGATAACTTCCACACTCCGGACATTTTCTTGGTAAAGGTTTACTATATCCGCAGTAATGACATTTTAGCTCCGAAGTAACCGAATGGTAATGAAGACTAATCTCACAATTGGGACATTTAAATAATTTTCCACAATTTACACATTGAACAAATGACGAATGACCTCTTCTGTTTTGGAATAAAATAACTTGTTCTTTTTTTTCTAATCTCTTTTCTATTTCTTGCAAAAGCAGTTTGGAAAAATTCCCTTGCTTTTTTTCTTCCTTTCGCATATCCACAATTTCAATTTCAGGCATAGAAAATCTGAAAGGACGCTTTTTAAGTTGCAATAATTTATACTTATTCGAGTGAACGTTATACCAGCTTTCCAAAGAAGGTGTTGCGGTTCCCAAAACAACTATGGCATTGTTCATTTTTGCTCTTACTACCGCTAAATCTCTTGCATTATATCTGGGATTTTTATCTTGTTTATAGCTTGTTTCATGCTCCTCGTCCACAATAATTATCCCCAAATTTTTAACAGGAGCAAATATTGCACTTCTGGCTCCTATCACTACCTTGCTTTCCATATTATTGATGCTTCTCCATTGATGATACTTCTCTCTTTCGGTAAGATGACTGTGCATCACTGCTATTTTATCGCGAAATTTTGTATAAAATTTTGCCAGAATTTGAGGCGTTAAAGAAATCTCCGGAAGCAACAATATCGCTGATTTTCCTCTATTTATCACCTCTTCAATTATTTTTATGTATATCTCGGTTTTTCCGCTACCCGTAACTCCGAAAAGTAAAAACGGAATAAATTTATTTAAATTTAGATTTTCCTTTAAATCATTGATAATTTTATTTTGTTCATCCGTATATTTATCTCTTTTTGTTCTTTTACATCTATGTTTTCAAAAATATTCTTACTTTTATCTTCTATTACCCTCGGTTCGATTTTTATTATATCTTTTTCTTGTAATCCCTTAACTATCGAATAACTAAACTCTTTGGCTATTATTGAAAGTTTAAATTCCTTACCTATTTTTCTTATTTTATCATATAATTCCTGTTGTCTCGTCGGTAATTTATTTTCGTAATTTTCATTACGCAAAATTATAAAATTGGCAACCTTATTCTTAATTTTTTCATCAATTTTTCTTTCGATTTCTATAACGCCATCATCTTCCATTTTTTCAAGCCAATAATATAGATTGGATATTTCCAATTCGGCTCTTAGATCCTCAAATTCAATATATTTTAACTTGCTTAACTTCAAAAGAATCATTTCAATTGTAGAATCCGAACCGGAAATAATAGCATCTTTTATCTTTTTTATTCTCTGCAAATACTGAACATTTAATGCAGTAGGTACCATTGAAGACAGAACCAACCCCAAAGCCACATGATAATATTCACTTATCCAATTTGCAAATTTTAACATTTCGCCGCTTAGGATAGGCTCTTTATCTATTATTTCAATTATTTCCTGATATTTAATTTCTTTATCAATATTTTCTTCATTAGATATTACTATACCTGTATAAATTGCATTACTGAATTTTATCAAAACCCGTATTCCGGATTTTATATTTTCTTTTGATTTGTATGTATATAAATTTGATACATTCAGAGGTACGGCAATATTATAATAAAAATGTTCCATATAAAAAAAGCCCTTCATAAAGAAGGGCATAAATAAATTCTATTGTTTCATAAACGTTAACTTAAATTCATAATTCGTGTTATCTTTAACCTCGATTTTCCATTGCAAAATAATTTTTCTTGCTTGTTCAAGGAATTGCGGTGTAAAGAAACTTCCCTTTGTTAACGAATATTTTACAGCAACAATCTTTCCTGATTTTTCTATCAAGAGATTAAACTTAATAGTTCCGTACATATCTCTTTTGAGGCTTTCTCTATTAAACAAATCAACCAACTGAGGTTTATAAAGATTAATTTGTTGCTGTATGTTGGCAATCTCATTTTTAAGTTCTTTGTTTTTCGCCAATTTTATATCTTCTTCAGCTATCGGTTTAACATTGCCAAATGTAGCTTGCTTGATATATTCAAATTGTTGAGCGTTTTTTATTTGTACAACTTTAAAATTCTTAAGTTCTCCGGCCAATTGGTCGCCACTAATCTTTTCAAACTCTCCCGTACCGCTACCTAATGAAGTCAAGTTAGCTATATCACCGATATTTCCAATATCACCTATACTGCTGGCAATAGTACCTTCTCCCGATGCCAATAAATCTCCGTTTCCTCCTACGTTGAAAACATTATCACTTGCATTATCCGAAGGAACGCCCCCTATACCGCCTTTTGTTCCATTTCCACTTGTAGAACCTACAAACATAGGATCAAGAACGTTAACAGCATAGAT
>CAZUGB010000044.1:0-1754 GCA_964619925.1 uncultured Candidatus Cloacimonadota bacterium | reverse complement strand
CAGAGCGGAATTATGGAATAATGGTGCTTTAGAAAATGACCCCGAATTTGGAGCCAGTGGTTTCAATTTTATTCCGTGTGGTTATCGCGGATACATCAATGGGTCCTATAACTATATGAGCAATTCCTGCTATTTATGGTCAGCTTTTGGGAGTGGTAACAATGTCTGGAACCGAGAACTTAACTTTAACAGTACTACTATCTATCGGAGCTACATCCCTAATAAGCGTTATGGCTTTTCTGTTCGTTGCGTGAAAGATTAAATTTGTTGGTTATATGATAATCTGTTCATTTTACCTTCCGAATGGTCTTGACCTTCGGAATGGTTGAGCTTGCGAACCCTTTGGAATGGTTGTAGAAAGGAAATATTACTTAACATTTTAAATGGTTTGGTATGAACTCCCCCTAACCCCCTCTTTGATAAAGAGGGGGAACAATTCTTTCTTCTCTTTTGCAAAGAGAAGGGCAGGGGAAGAGTTAGAAACCTCGCTCCAATAAAAGAAATTCTTCTAAAAATAAGGAACTATTGCTATTCTTCAAAAAAAGGATTTAAAGCTTCATTATCGGCATTTTGCAAAAGCTCATAAACTTCGGCGGGTGATTTTGCATTTATTATTTTTCTTTTTATTTCGGGATTTTGACCGAAAATCTTGGCTATATTTGCCAAAACCTGTAAGTGCAAATCAAAGTGTTTTTTGGGAGTTGCTATTAAAATAATAATATGAACGGGTTTACCGTCCAAAGCTTGAAAATCTATACCTTGTTTTGAAATTCCTATTACACCTATAATTTTGGGACCGCCTTCCAAAATGGCGTGGGGTATTGCAATATTATCTCCTATTCCGGTGGAAAGCTCTTTTTCCCGTTCGATAACGCTTCTTTTCAAATCATCCAAACCTATTTCTTTCATTTTGTATGTCTTATACATGAATTCGGCTAATTTTTCCAAAGCTTCCCATTTATCTTTTGCTTTCAAATCCAAAGTGATATATTCTTCTTGCAAAAAATCCATAAGTCTCAAACGGTTTTTATCCCGTTCTCCCGCTCGCTCAATTGCTTTGCCGGTAAAAATTGGTCCTATAAGTTCATAAAATATCACAGCAGTTAAGATTATGGCGGTAATTTCGGATTTGTATTCCGACAAAAAGGCAATATTACCAACTAACATCACCAAACCTATTGCCAAACCCGCAAAAGGATAAAATGCAAAACCGATATTCTTTGTGATTGTTTTTGACGATTTGGAAATAATCGCACCAAGCAACGGAAATATGGTTTTACCGATTAATCTTACGAAAATAAATGCCAAACCTGCATATTTTGCCTGAGCTATCACTTTAAAATCCAAATGAGTTCCGGCTAAGACGAAAAACAGTATAAATATCTCTTTTTCAATGTCCTTGAATGATGTAAAAATCAAATTTTTATTGTTAGAAAAATTAGCTATAATTATTCCCAAAATCAAACTGGATAAAATTCCGGAAAAATGCATGGATTCCGAGGTGCCCACCGTTATGATAATTGCCAAAACCAATAAACTGAGAAACGATATTGAGGTTTTGTGCTTTTCGGTAAAATATATCAGTCCGAAACCTACCGAACTACCGATTAAAGTGGATTCAATCAATAATAAAAGAGGTTTTTGAAATGTTTTCAGAACGGTAGTAAAATTTAATAAATTTTCATTGATAAGAAAATAATAGGATAAGTAAAATAATAAAATCGTAAGCACATTATTCAATGCCACCGATGCGA
>CAZUGB010000043.1:0-2942 GCA_964619925.1 uncultured Candidatus Cloacimonadota bacterium | reverse complement strand
ATAATAACATACTACAAAATATAGAAATAACAGCAATAAAATATTTCATAATCTCTCCTCTTAATAAAAATCTTATATGAATAATTTCTTTTTTTGTAAAGTGGAAAAATAGCTCGATTTTGTCAAAGATTAAATTTTTTTAATTTATTTTCCCCCTTTTTTAGATAGTATAGAGATTATGAGAATAAAAGCGGTCTGAATTTTGTTTATATTAATGGGATAAATAGGTATCTAATATAGAAAATCATAAGGAAATTTTTAACAATTTTAAGATATTGATTAAAAAAATGATAAAATTCAAATAAGTGGGTTGACATAAAAGTATTAAAAATCTTTTTGAAACTAAAAATATCGGAGGTGGATATGAAAAATATCAGGTTTTTACCTTTATTGATAATTCTTATATACCTTGCAGGTTGTGCCACAACTACCACAGTGCAAAGAGTATCGGTGGATACACCGAAGGAATTAACGGGAAATTGGAATGATACCGATTCACGAATGGTTGCTCAAGATATGATAAAAGATATGCTTTTTAGACCTTGGCTTGCCGACTTCATATCCGAAAATGACAGAAAACCCGTTGTTATTGTGGGACACGTAAAAAACAAAACTTCCGAACACATAAACACGGATACATTCATAAACGATATTGAAAGAGAATTGATAAATAGCGGAAAAGTTAAATTTGTAGCCGCCAATAAAGAAAGATTGCAGATTTTGGAAGAAAGATATTACCAACAATCACATGCTTCCGATGAAACCGCAAAATCATTAGCACAAGAAACGGGAGCTGATTTTATGCTATTAGGCTCTATCTCTTCTATGAATGATGCAAGCGGCGGAAAAGAAATAAAATATTATCAGATAGATTTGTCTTTGGTAAACATAGAAACAAACGAAAAGGTTTGGATAGGATCCAAAAAAATAAAAAGATTCATAAAAAGAGCCAAGTATGATTGGTGATAAATGAAACGAGAAATTTTCCATTTTATAATTATCTTTTTTGCTTTGATATTGGTATCATGTTCAAGTATTTCCACGGATAAACAACATTATGCATCCATTAATCAAAGGCTAGCGGCTAATGATTTCGAAGGTGCCATAAAGATTTTGGAAGAAACAAAAAATATTTATTATTCCAAAAAAGACAGAGTGTTATACTATTTGGATTTGGGATTATTGTATCATTATGCAAAACAATATCAAAAAAGTAATGAGATGCTATCAAAAGCGGAAAATGCAATAAAAGAACTATATACAAAAAGCATATCAAAAGCACTTGCTTCAATGATTTTGAATGACAATACACTGGATTATTCGGGTGAAGATTATGAGGATATCTATATAAACGTTATAAAAGCCCTAAATTATATAAATTTAAACGAGAGGGAAGAGGCTTTTGTAGAAATACGAAAAATTAATGAAAAACTAAATTATCTCGAAGACAAATACAAAAAAATATCCAAAGAATATAATTCTTCCAAAAAAGGAAAATTGAAGTTTAAACCCGGCAAAAATAAATTTACCGATTCCGCTTTGGCACGACTTTTCAGTGCGTTATTGTATCGTTCCGAAGGTCAAATGGAAGATGCTTCCATTGATTTGAGAAAATTTAAACAAGTTTGGAACAAAGAGCCTTCCATTTATGACTTCAAGCCGATATCCGTTAATAAATTTCTATCCGAAAAACCAAAAATCGATTTTGTTTGTTTGGTGGGAACATCACCGGATAAAAAAGCAAAAACTTTGTATATTCACACCGAAAAAAATCATATTATCATAGCTACCACTAACGAAACCCCGAAAGGTAAATCGGATCTTACTTATTTAAATTCTTTTTATTGGCCCGGAATTAAGGCGGGACTTCATTTTAAATTTCAAGTGCCGTATATTGTGAAAAAACCATCCAAGGTTTCCAAAATCAAAATTAGCGTAAACGGTTATCAAAATGTGAAACCCGATAAATTGGAAGATATTCAAAACGTGGCAATAAATACATTTAAGATAAAAGAACCGATAATTTACTTCAAAACCATAACAAGAGCAATATTAAAAGGAGTAATTTCCGCCAAACAAAAGCAGGATTTATCCAAAAAAATTGATAATCCTTTATTGAGTTTTGCAATGCGAGCCGCAATTGACGTGGCTGTGGATGCTACCGAGCATGCAGATTTGCGAATTTCACACTATTTTCCCGCAAATGTATATTTTAAAGAATTGGAAATAAAAAAAGGAGTTTATAAAGTTCAAATTGATTATTATGATAAAGAGGGGAATATCTTATTTTCCGATATTAAAGACAATGTGGAAATAAAAAAAGGCGGATTGAATTTGGTGGAATCTTATTATGTTCAATAAAAAAGAGGTAATAATGAAAAAAATTATAATTTTTGTAATGTTGATTTTAATTATAAATGCCTGTGCCGTGAATGCAAAAAGCAAAAAATCTTCCAAACCCAAATGGCTTACAAATCCCAAGAAAGTTTATCCCGAACAATTATATTTAACCGCAATCGGAGAAGGAGACACAAGATCGGATGCCGAAAATATGGCGGCGGCTAATCTATCTAAAATTTTTGAATCCGTTATACATTCTGAAGAAAATGTAAATCAAAGATATATGGAGCTTACCAATAAAAAAGGTACGGAAACATCGGATTATACTTCGGTAAACAAAGATGTAAATATATCATCTTCGCAAAAGCTTTTTAATATCAAATTCGCACAAAGCTATACGGATAAAACCGGTAGGGTTCACGTTTTGGCATATATAAATCGTGTGGAGACATCGGATATTTATCAGCAAAAGATAGATGATAATTCCCAAAAAGTAAGATTTTATATTGAAAAAAGTAAAGAGATAAATAATCCGATTAAAAAATATGCCTATTTAAGTGCCGCTATGGTTTTTGCACAAAATAACAAAATTCTGTTGGAGC
>CAZUGB010000042.1:0-4402 GCA_964619925.1 uncultured Candidatus Cloacimonadota bacterium | reverse complement strand
AATATGGATAATTTTTTTATGATAAGAGGAATAATAATGGGAAGAAATGCCAAAATGGCAAAAATTGCTATCAGAAGAGAATAAGAAAACTTATAAAAATACAATCCGAATAATGAAAATAGAAAAATCGACCAAGTTTGAAAAAATCTTTTCAAAGTGATTGCAACAGTAGCCCTGAGCTTATTATTTTTAAAATAAAACACCGTTCCGTATATTCCATGACCGCCCGGAACAATAAACCGAAAAGCCGAACCGAGAAAATAGGTTTTTAGTACCAACGAAAACGGCACATTTATATTACTAATTTTTAAACTGTTTTTCCAATTGATAATTTGCAAAATTATTCTAATTGTTTCCAAAAGAAATAAATTTATTATCACTTTGTATCTAAATTCTTTTATTGTAGCAAGAAAATTTGACCAATTAATCTTTTTGAAGATAATATAAAGAATCAAAAGCGATACAAAGATTTTAAAAAAGAAGAAAAATCTTTTTAATTTAGAGTTTAATTTGATACTGTACAGAAATTCTTGTAACCGTTTTATCATCTTTTTTATTTATTTCCAATGCTGTATGAAGGTTATTGTAATTTAAAAAATTTATATCCAAAGATAGAGCCAATTTTTGAATATCGGAAATTTCGCCTTCGAGCCATTTTGCCGTAGCGGTTTTTTGATCCCCCACTTGCAGATAATTCATAGTAAAATCACTTCCCACGGAGCCTTGTTTTGCAATTGCATAATTTATGGTTAGTTGCGCTTTTTTGAGGAAATAATAATTTACTTCAAAAGTATTTTGGATAAGATTGCTACCGGTTGGAAAGCCCAGAGCGTTTTCATGGTGCGAAAATACGTTTATCATTCTTTTGTGAGTGTACATCCAAGGACGAACGGCTGTTATTTCATCGGTAAAAGATAAATTTTTGTTTATTTGCTTTTTATAGCCGAGTTGAACCGCATATTTGTTTCCCCAGTAATTCGAAAATATTTTCTTTTTCACCAAATCATCGAGATTAAAGTTAAAATAGATAATATTGTTGTCTTTAAAAGTCCAATCCAAACCGGCAAACATAAGCATATTATCCCTATCGCCGATGTCATGTTCTATGGCGCGCCAAAATGCCAAAGGTAAAATATAATTAAAATCCATACTTCTTTGTCCGTAGATTACTTCTTCACCGAAAAAAAGATGCAATCCATGGTTTTTCCAATCTATTTTGTGCAATGCCATAAATTTATCATCATATTTTTTATCTCTGGACGAATAGGGATCATGATAAATGCTAACGCTATCGGGAATCAGGGAGGTATGAAGGAATGAAATATTTATTTTTCCAAAGTTAAAATCGGAGGAAATAAAAGGATAATCATCCGCCACATCGCTAAGTATCACACTACCGCCAATATTGGAGCCGACCTCAAACTTTGATCTTCCGAATGAGAATTTATAAAAGTCATTTCTAAATTGAACAATTGTATTTGTGTTATCGACCGATTTCTCTTCGGACCAAGAATCATTTAAAGGAGATTGTGTTTCCAAAACCGATTTGGAAAATTGTACTTTCCACCAGTTGCCGAAAAAAAGTATTTTATCAAGAATATTACCTTTTATCGTGGTTCCGTAAAAATATTGATAATAATTATTGTTATCAAATCTATTAAAAGCCAATCCCAATTTATAATTGGCAAAAAGAAAGGATTGAGGTGTTTTGTAGGTCATAAAAGAAGTTATCTTATTAAGGAAATAGCCGTTCGGTTCAAAATCAGAGAGGGATGATACAATCTCTTCTCTATCCGTTTGAACAACGTAGTAATGATACATTGATGTAACTTCGGGTTTATTGTACATCAAATTAAAATCTTTCGCCCACAAGAACGAATTTAACATAAATAAAATTATTATTATTTTTTTCATGGGGACCTCTGATTAAATTTGAGCTATTTTTTTAAGAGGCGCATTATTATCAAGTTTTATTATCAAATGACTTAATCAATTTAATTTCATTTTGTGCCAATTGTATAAAATCCGATGCGAAATAAATGAATAAAAGGATTTTCAAAGTTAAATAATTACCGACTGTAAATAGATTTGTAACGTTTGAAACAATTTTTATAAGTGAATAATAATTAAAAATTTAATATCTTGGAAATACCATAAAATCCCTTTCGGATTGAGACGAAAAAGAAAAAACGTTTGACGAATATAAGCCGTGAAAATAAATAACCGACTAGGGAGAAAAAATGAAAGATATAAAATTACCGTCAAATTCGGGGCATTACCGAAGAAAAAGACTTCATAAAATGAAATTGCGTAGAACGTTATCATATCTTCAGCTTTTTTTGTTCTTTTTATTTATTGTAGCCATTATAATTTTAATAATTTTTATTAAGTTTTAAATATAATTTCTGCATTTTTTTCTATTTTATTTATACTATTTACAAAAGTTTTTCAAAGGATCGGTTATGAAATTTTTTATAGAAACATACGGTTGTCAGATGAATATATCCGATAGCGAATTGGTAACATCCATACTAAAAGAAAGGGGTTATCAAAAAGCAAAATCAATTGAAGAAGCGGATATAATAATTTTTAATACCTGTTCGGTTCGTCAACATGCCGAGCAAAGGGTAATTGGCAGAATAAATAACGAGATGTCACGCAAAAGAAACAATCCTAATATAAAAATAGGTGTAATAGGATGTATGGCGCAAAGATTAGGTGCCGAACTTCACAAACAAAACAAAAAGATAGATTTTGTGGTAGGTGTGGATCAATATCAGAAATTACCCGAATTGATAGAAGAAACTTTTGTAAAACCCGATTTCAAACTAAATACCATTTTAAATAGCAAAGAAATTTACAAAGATATTTATCCGGAAAGAGAAGGACAATTAAATGCCTTTGTAACCATTATGCGCGGTTGCAATAATTTTTGCACATATTGTATTGTTCCATACACAAGAGGCAGAGAACGAAGCCGTCCTATGGAAGATATTCTAAAAGAGGTTGAAGAAGCCGGTAAAAAAGGGTTTAAAGATATTACGCTTTTGGGACAAAATGTAAATTCATACAATTACAACGGGGTTAATTTTGCACAACTTTTAAGAGAAGTTAATAAAATCGATACGATAAAAAGAATAAGATTTGTAACATCTCACCCGAAGGATTTATCCGACGAAGTGATAGAAGTTATGGCTAAGGGAGATAAAATTTGCGAACATTTGCACTTGGCGTTGCAATCCGGCGATAATGACATTCTAAAAAGAATGAATAGAGGTTATACAGCCGAACATTTTTTGGAAATTGTAAAAAAATTAAGAAACAGCATCCCGAATATTGCCATAACCACAGATATTATAGCGGGTTTTCCGGGAGAAACGGAAGAACAATTTATGAAAACCTATCGTATTATGGAGAAAATTCGCTTTGATTATGCCTTTACCTACAAATATTCTCCCAGACAGGGAACCAAAGCCGCGGAATATACCGATCAAATTGACGAAAAAATCAGATTGGAAAGACTTCAAAGATTAATTAAGTTGCAAGAAAAAATCACTTTGGAAAAATATAGAGAAAATATCGGTAGAATAAAAGAAGTATATGTGGAAAAGATAAGTAAAAAAAACAAAGATGAAGTAGCGGGCAAAACGCGTGATTTTAAGATTACCGTATTTAAAGGAACACCCGATTTGATAGGGAAATTTGTGAAAGTGAAAATAACCGATGCTACGGGTTGGACATTAAAAGGTGAAATGGTAGATGTTTCTTGAGCATATACATAATTGGTTGGCTCATAGAGAGCCGCTGATATTATCGGCTTCACCGTTACTGGTTTTGGCGGTAATACTTTTTGCGGGATTTATAGCCACAAGAATCGGCAAAAAATTAAAAATTCCCGTGATAACCTCTCAAATTATCGCCGGTATCGTATTGGGGCATTATGTTTTGAATATTTTCGGCGAATCATCATTTACCTCATTTACGCAAATTACGAACTTTGCATTGGGGTTTATCGGCTTTTCCATTGGTAGTCATTTGGATTATGTAAAGCTTCACAATGCCGGCAAAAGGATTGTTTTAATTACGGTTTTTGATGTTGTATTTACTCCAATTTTGGTTTTTATTGTTCTTTTTTATTTCTTAAAATTAAAATTCGAAGTATCTATGATTTTATCAATAATAGCCATAACCACGGCTCCCGGCTCAATTATCCATATCGTAAAGGAATACAGAGCAAAAGGAATTTTTACCAAAACACTTCTCGCATCGGTGGCATTGAATAATGTGCTTACGATTTTATTATTTTACTTATCCTATTATTTTCTTATCAATGAAAATTTATTAAATTTTACTACCGTTCTGAAAACATTTCAAAAACCTCTTTTATTATTGATTGAATCCA
>CAZUGB010000041.1:0-3048 GCA_964619925.1 uncultured Candidatus Cloacimonadota bacterium | reverse complement strand
CTTGTAAATGTTTCATAATTTGGATTTTGATAATTTCTCCCAATTCCGAAATTAATATCCGTTTTATCGCCGAGAGGTGTTTGTGCGGTTATACGAGGACTAACGACAAAACTATTATTGTAGTCCATATAATCATATCGTAAATTTGCGGTTAATGTTGTAAGACCTATTTTTCTTTCCAATTGAATGTATCCGGCATTTTTCAATGCCAAAAGATTCTTGGTAATTCTGTCGTCATCATCTATTTTATTCACCACAATGTTACCGTTTTCATCTTTTAGGGTATCTATTATCACAGGTTCGTCTTGAAACGGATCATAAATGAAAAACGTATCGGGCTTTGCATAAGTTTTCTTTTGCGAATAATCCATTTTAACAGCTAATCCCAATTCCAAATTACCTATTGATAAATTGGGAAGAAAGTAAGAAAATTTTAATCCGTTCAGATATTCGTTGAATTTATATGAAAAATTTAATAAATCATTATTGCCATTTATTTCATAAACTTTTTGATCCCACCAATTGGAATTATTATACATTGTCATGAGAAAATAACTATTTTTAAAAATCTTTTTAAAAGTTCCTCCGAAAGTATATTGTCCGGATTTTGCATTAATATCATATTTTGTATAACCCGAAGCTTGTGGAACATTTGCTTTATCCTCGTGTTCTATGTTTATCCAATCATAAGCCCAAACTTGGTTTATAGTAAGTTTGGAATTATCTTCGAAATAAATTGTTTCTTTTCCGAAAATCGATTGATAATGCGGTTCGGCGGTTAGCCCGAAACTCTTTTTTATCAGACTTAAAAAACTTTTGTGATATGAAAGCAAATATGCCGATTTATCTTTTTTGATAGGTCCTTCGAATGTTGCACCGTAACCTGCCATACCAATATCAAGTTTGGTTTTAAAATAATTTGCTCCGTCTCGCGTTGTTATATCCAATACCGACGAGACTTTGTCTCCATATCGTCCCGGAAAAACACCCGCATAAAAGTCCACATTATCCACAAACTCCGACGATATAATACTTACAGGACCTCCGCCGGTTCCGGGCCAAGCAAAATGATTTGCATTAGCCATTTCGATATTATCCATTACAAACTCATTTTCTCCGTAATTCCCACCTCGCACAATTATTTCATTTTCCGTATCAGAACCGCTCATTATTGCCGGTAATGCCTGAATGGATCTTTGCACATCATAAACTCCCGAAGGTTGCGTTTTTATCTCATCTATATCCAATGATTTTGTACTGACAGGTGATGTGGTATTTTTAGGAAAATAATTTTTCCCGCTAATAACGGTTTTTCCCAAAACAATCACATTTTTTACCAACTGTGCATTAATAACCGTGGTTTGATTTGCCTGTACGATTATATTAACCCTAACTTTCGGCTGATAGCCTATCCTTTCGAATTTTATCGTGTGGGTTCCTATTTCAATATTGTAGGCATAATATTTCCCTTTGTTGTCTGTGGTAGCAATAATTTTATCATCAAGATATACATTTACCGAAGAAATGGGTTGCTGACTGTCCTTATCCACTACCCTACCGGCTATTCTACCGTTGCTTTGAATGGAAAATAACTCTATTACCAGAAAAAAGAATATAAATAAAAATATTTTTTTCATCCGTCCTCCTATATTAATTTCATCAAAAATTTACCGGAAAATACAAAGTATCCCACAATTAATAAAACCGATATCGCGATTATCAAAAAATATATAGTATCATTTTTATTCCAGTAAAATTTTTCCAAAAAAGTTTTATTTCCGTTTAAACCTCTGCTTTCCAAAGATAATCCGGCGTAATATGCATAGCGAGCGGCAGAAACAATGATGGGAAAAAGCAATAAAAAGGTAATCTTTCTTTTTGAGAATCTCATAAGATAAGCATTTTTTATTCTAAAATATTCTTCTTTCAGATGATAAAACGCATTAAAAGTAACCAATAATGAATAACCCACGGTTACCGGCAATTTGAAATTTTGTATAAGAGAAACAATCAATTTATCATATTCCAAACAAATCATATATGAAAATGAAATTAATGACAAGGAAAGTGTTCGTATAACTAAAAAAATTGCCAAATGCAGAGAATATTTATTTGTTTTTATAAAATTAAAGAAATTAATCGCTTCCGAATTTGTAATATCCTTCGTATAAAATAATGTTGTAAAAAAAACAGATAATAAGGGTATTAACATCATCAAAACAAAGTATGTTATAATTTTGTATTTAAATCTTTTTATTATAATGAGATTGCTAACCGCTAAAATTGTTAGTAAGAAAACTAATATCACATTTTCAGTTAATAAAATGGGAATTAAAAATAAAAAAGAAACGGATAAAATGCTAATTTCATTTAATTTCATATAAACTTCCGTCTTCCAATTTATAAATTTTATCAGAAACGGCATAGACAAATTTCAAATCGTGAGATACAATAACTATCGACTTTTGTTTTTTTATTAATAATTCAAGCATTTTTATCAGAGCAATCTTATTTTGCGGATCTTGACCGAAAGTCGGTTCATCCATTAATAACAATTCCGGTTCGTTATTGAAGATAATTGCTAATGATAATCTTCTCTTTTCGCCTTCCGATAGTGTAAATGGGTTATTATCAGCCAAATCTTCCAATCCGAATAACTCCAATTTATTAATATCGGCTTCTTTTTTCACCTTGTCGAAAAGAAAATGATTCTCAGGGTTTTGCCACAACAAAGATAATTTTTTATAATACTCTTTTAACGAATAATTGATTTTATCTTCCAATATAATTTCTCCCGAAACGGGTTTTAATATTTTTGCCATTAATTTTAATAAGGTTGATTTACCCGCACCGTTTTTTCCGATAATCGATATGATTTCTCCTTTACGGACGATTAAATTTATCTTTTTTAACAAATTAGCCTGATTTTTATAATTGAATGACAGATTTTTTATTTCTAAAATTGTTTTATCGGAAACAAAATCATTATTTATCTTCGGCAAATCAAAATCCCATTGAAAATTATTAGGCTCAATAGAATGCGCAATT
>CAZUGB010000040.1:0-3584 GCA_964619925.1 uncultured Candidatus Cloacimonadota bacterium | reverse complement strand
AAAATTAAAGAAAATAAATCTTTTCGAAGAAGAAAAAAATATCAAATTAAAAATTAATGCCGAAAAACGCAGTGGTAATGACGTATTTATATTGGAAGATGTTTCTTTTTCTTACTCACATAAAAAAATTTTTGAAAAAATCAATGTGGGAATTTATTATAAAGACAGAATTGCCATATTGGGTAAAAACGGAAGCGGAAAAACAACTTTTTTAAAATTATTGAATGGTGAACTATTGCCAAAAAGCGGAATTATCAAAAGGGGAAGTGGCATTACCATAGGCTATTATGACCAAATGCATATAAAATTAAACGATACGCTTACGGTTTTTGAGACAATAAAAGAACTGGCTTTTTTGGAAACGAAAGGTTATGTTTATTCTTATTTGGCTCGATTCGGTTTTACAGGAGAAGATACCGAAAAAAAAGTATCGGCTTTAAGCGGAGGTGAAAAATCAAGGTTGTATCTTGCAAAACTCATTCACAATAAACCTAATGTGCTTATTTTGGACGAACCTACAAATCATCTTGATATTCCTATGATTCAATCTTTGGAAAATGCACTTCTTGATTATGAAGGAACAATTATTTTTGTATCACATGATGTTACATTTATTAAAAACGTTTCAAATCGTATATTTCTTTTGGAAAATTATAATTTGTGGGAAAAATTCGACGAACCGGATATAGTGTTAAAATCGTTATTTGTCAAATCGGAGATAAAGAAAAAAACAAGAAATATAGCTAATAAACAACGAAAAAAACGCATTAATCCAATCTTATTGGAAAAAAAACAAAAACAGATTGAAGAAAAAAACAAGCTTTTGGATGAGTGTAAAAACAAATTAACCGAATACCAAAACAAGTTTTCCGATGCCGTTTTTATGAAAAACCCCGATAATGTGAAAAATTTAAATAAGCTGATAGATGAAACCAATAATAAAATTGCGGATTTGGAAGAAAAACTTGATGAATTGGAAACAGAATATTTATTAATGTTAGAAGAGGAATAAATGAAAGTAGGATTTACAACCAGTTTTCCTGTGGAAGTGGTTTTTGCCGCAGGTCATATCCCGATAGATTTGAATAATATTTTTGTAACGGAAAATCCGGCAAGTTATGTGGAAATAGCAGAGTTTGACGGTTATCCCAGAAATATTTGCTCTTGGATAAAAGGAATGTACGGAGTGGTTTTGAAAAATAAAATAAAAACCGTAATTGGTGTGGTGGAAGGCGACTGCTCAAATACGCATTCTCTTATGGAAACTTTGTCCGAACAGGGTGTAAAGATTATACCTTTTTCCTTTCCATATTCAAAGGATTATGAATCTTTGGATTTTGAAATAAGAAAATTGGAAAAACAATTTGGCGTTTCAAGAAACGAAACTTCCAAAATGAAGAAAAGATTGGATAAAATACGAAAAAAACTTATCCTTCTTGATGAACTATCTTACAAAGAAAATCTTGTTACGGGTTTTGAAAATCATATTTGGTTGGTTAGCTCGTCGGATTTTAACGGCAATCCCGATAAATTTGAACGGGAACTCGATGATTTTTTGTTGGAAATAGAAAAAAGAAAACCTATCGAATTTGAAAAAAGATTCGGTTTTTTAGGAGTACCGCCCATAATTTTTGATATTTATGATTTTCTTTTGGAAAATAATGCCAATGTGGTTTTTAATGAAATTCAAAGACAATTTGCAATGCCGTATTTGGAAGAAGATATTGTAACTCAATATTTGAAATATACTTATCCCTATACCGTATATGACAGATTACAAGATATCAATAGTGAAATAGAAAAGCGTAATCTCGACGGAGTGATAAGTTATGTGCAAAGTTTTTGTCATAGGCAAATAGATAATATTATCTTGAAAAAAAGAATAGAAATTCCCGTGTTAACCGTGGAAGGAGACCAACCCGGAAATTTGGATGCCAGAACCAAATTGCGAATAGAAAGTTTTTTGGATATGCTGGCTTATTAAAAAAAATGGTACACCCGTAGGGACTCGAACCCTAGACCCGCTGATTAAGAGTCAGCTGCTCTACCAACTGAGCTACGGATGCACTATGTGATTGCTAAAAATTTTTTAATGGGATTTATGTCAAAAAATTTAATTATAAATTTCCTCGAATAATTTATCAGCCAGATTTTTATTCTTTGTTTTTAATATTTTGTATTCGTCCAAAGCGGCTGTTTTATTTTTCAAAAGAAGGTAAACCAAACCGATATTGTAGTGGGCTTCGGGATAATCGGGATTTATCTTTATGGCTTCTTTTAATGATTTTAACGCCTCATCGTATTTTTCCATATTTATATATGCAATTCCTATGTGCAAGTGAGCTTCTGCAAAATCAGGGTTTATTTTTAAAGCTTGTTTAAAAGCTTCGATTGCTTTATTGTATTCATTGGAATTAAAATAAGATAATCCCAAAGCGTTGTAGCTATCAATATCGGGTTTTATGCTAATAGCTTTATTAAAGGCTTCTATTGCGTTATCAAATTTTTTCAGATTAAAATAATCCAAGCCCAAATTGTAATATGCTTCCGCTTGATTCGGATTAAGTGATACAACGTGTCTATAAGCATTTGCCGCTTTTTCATATTCGTTTAAAATATCATAACAATATCCCGCTTGGAAATATGCTTCGGTGTAAGTCGTGTCGGTTTCGGTCGCTTTGTCAAAAAATGATACGGCAATTTTAAAATCATTTTGGGTTAAAAACTTAATACCTTGATTAAAAAAATCTTTTGCTTTTTCATTTATAGTCGATTGTTCGGCATTTAAAAACAAAAAAAGCGACATCACAACGATAACAAACAAATATTTTTTCATATAAAATCTCCTTATTAACAACGTTTTTATGTAAAGTTTATTTTAATCCGTAACATTTTATAAGCGGGTTTGATGTCAATTGATAATTTTTTAATTGGATTTCGATTGTTCGTCTAGAAAAAGAATTTTTATTAAAGAATCAGGCTAAATAATCGAAACGAAACGTTTCCAATGGAATATAATATTGCAAAAATAAAAAAAAGCAAGATTAGAGTAAAATGAGATAACTGTTTATCCCAAAGAGAGATACAAAAAAGATGCCAATTCATTTTATATGGCACGATTAATGCTTTTTTTACTCGTAACTCAGGAGTGAGAAAAATATTTAAAGGAGAGTAATTATGAAAAAAATTGGAATTCTGATTTTTATTATGATGTTGTTTTCCGTAGTCTCCAATGCCGCTTGCTATGTTGATAATGGGAATATGGAAAATTGGACTAATAACGGCGCATCGGGACCACCGGATTTTTGGGACAATACAGGATATTTGGATTCATCCGAAAGGGAATCGGGAACTGTTCATGGTGGATCTTATTCTGCAAAATTAACTGTTACTGATAGTACCAGTACTGCAAGATTTTATCAAGATATGGATCAGAGGAGTTATGGCGGAAATGATTATGAAATAAAAGCTTATGTGTATGATAACGATCCCGCCGGTAAAGTCAGATTGTCAATATGGTGGTATGATAATGCTGCTCCGGCAAATCTACTAAGAAAGGATGTAAGTTCTTATTCCACCGATAC
>CAZUGB010000039.1:0-3430 GCA_964619925.1 uncultured Candidatus Cloacimonadota bacterium | reverse complement strand
ATAGGTATCGTTCAAAACATCAATGAGAAGAAAACAAA
Organism: uncultured Candidatus Cloacimonadota bacterium; assembly: GCA_964619925.1. Taxonomy (GTDB): domain Bacteria; phylum Cloacimonadota; class Cloacimonadia; order Cloacimonadales; family TCS61; genus CAZUGB01. The sequence goes on along the minus strand of CAZUGB010000039.1, from coordinate 3,392 downwards.
TAAAATATTGGGCGAAGAGGAAAAGATTTTATACGGGAAAAATTATTTTTTTGAAACTATATTGGATAAAATATTCCAAGTTCATTATAAAGCCTTTTTCCAAGTAAATATGGATATTGCAACAAAAATGTTTAAATTTGTTTTGGATAACCTAAATTCGAATGAGGATATTGTAGATGCATTTTGTGGAACGGGAACAATCGGGATAATAGCTTCCGATAAGGTTAGGAAGGTTTATTTTATTGAAAATAATAAGGGAGCGGTAGATAATCTAAAGATAAATATTAAAATAAATAACTTAACTAACTATAAAATAATACATGGTGATGTAAATCAAGAGCTTATAAAAATTTCTAATATAGATACTATAATTTTTGATCCGCCCAGAAAAGGAATAGATAGAAATACACTTCAAACCGTGTCCAAATATGTTAAAAAGATTGTTTATGTAAGTTGTAATCCCTATTCACAAAAGCGTGATACGGACATACTTTTGGAAAATAATTTCGCTATAAAATCGATAAAAGTTTTTGATATGTTTCCTCAAACTTATCATATTGAAACCGTAATAATTTTGGAGAAAAAATGAAAAAATTCAAATATATTCTCATTATGCTGATAGCGATTTATCTATTTTCCTGTAAAGCTACGACTACTGTGAACGAGCAAATTGATTATAGCATAAAGGAAATTTTATCTCAAATAGAAATTGATTTCAATTTTGGAGATATTGATAGTTTGATTACATTTATTTCACCTCATTTTGAGCATAAAGGAAAAGATTATAATCAAGAGGTTTTATTCTGGCGAGATTTATATTACCAATATACCTTTTTATCAATCGATAATATAGAAGTTCAAAGATTAACTTATGAAAAAGCAAAGGCAAAATTTATTTTAACTTTTAAAAATAGTACCGAAACGGTTCAATACAACGAACCTTCAGAACAGTTTGGAGATTTGTCTTATTTTATTTTTGAAAACGGTAAATGGAAATTGATAGGGAAAGATAATTTCAAATAAAAAAAATCCCCCTGGCGGGGGATAATATTATTGATTTTCTTCAACTAATTTTGTTAATTTTTCTTCATCGGCAATGAAGGGTAATGTAATATGTCCTTCGTTTTTATGTTTTAAATTCCATTCGGAAGCCGTTTTAATTGCATTTTCATTTCTTGCCCAATTTCTACGCGCAATACCGCCCATCACATCCCATGAAAGTCCTTTTTTGATAACATTATCAATACGTTCACTACCGTCCAATACAATTCCGTTTCCGCCATTGCTTGCTCTGCCTATTCCTACACCACCGCCATTTGACAGTACTACCAAAGTCATTCCTCTGGCTACATTACCGGCAAAACAATGAACGGACATATCGGCAGTATATCTACTACCATCGTAGATATTAGCGGTTTCTCTGAAAGGTGAATCCGTACCTGAAACATCATGATGATCTCTTCCTATCATTACCGGACCTATTTCTTTATTTCTGACCATTTCGTTAAATTTAAGAGCAATTTTTACTCTGCCTTCTTCATCGGCATATAGAATGCGAGCTTTTGTTCCGACAACAAGATTATTCTTTTCGGCATCTCTTATCCAAATGTAATTGTCTCTGTGGGTTGCACTCAAATTTGGATTTATTGCTTGCATTGCCGCTTGGTCTGTTTTTCTTAAATCATCATCTTTACCGGAAAGGCAAACCCATCTAAAAGGTCCAAAACCGTTATCAAAACAAATCGGACCCATAATATCTTCTACATAGGAAGGCCATATAAAACCTTCGGAAGTATCTTTTTTATTTTTTGCAATCTCTTTTACGCCTGCATCAAATACCGAAGCCATAAAACTATTCCCATAATCCCAAAAATAAGAACCTTTTGCAGTAAGGTTTTTTATTACTTCATAATGGCGTCTTAATGATTCATTTACCAATTCCTTGAATTTATCAGGGTTTGATTTTATTAATTCTCTTCCTTCTTCAAAAGTTACTCCCACCGGTGTGTATCCTCCGTCATAGACAGCATGACAAGAAGTTTGATCTGAAACCAAGTCAACATGAATATTATTTTTATCAATATATTCCAAAAGATCGACAACGTTTCCATGGTAAGCAATGGAAATTGATTTTTTTTCTTTTTTATATTTTTCAATCCAAGTTACAATTTGTTGCAAATCATCGGAAACAAGTGTTACCCAATTTTGTGAATGTCGTGTTTCAATTCTACTATAATCAACTTCCGCTATAATTCCTATACCGCCCGCTATTTCAACTGCTTTTGCTTGTGCTCCGCTCATTCCGCCTAAGCCGCTACTCACAAAAACTACGCCGCTTAAGTCTTTATCTGCCGGGATACCTAAGTATTTTCTGCCGGCATTTAAAAGCGTTAAATATGTTCCATGGACTATCCCCTGAGGTCCAATATACATCCAGCCACCTGCTGTCATTTGTCCATAGTTTGTTACACCGAGAGCCGCAAGTTTTTTAAAAGTTTCCTGATTATCCCATTGTCCTACCAAAAGACCGTTTGTATTAATTACTCTCGGTGCATTCCTGCTGGAAGGAAATATTCCAACCGGATGTCCGGAAGCTACCACTAATGTTTGATCTTCTTTTAAAGCTTCGAGATATTTTTTCACTAATTGATATTGCATCCAATTTTGAAAAACTTGTCCCGTTTCGCCATATGTAACCAATTCATAGGGGTAAAGAGCCACATCAAAATCTAAATTGTTATCTATCATTACTTGCAAAGCTCTGGCTTCGGTAATTCCCTTATATTCATCGATCGGTTTTCCGTAGATTCTTCCTTCCGGACGATATCTATAGCCATAAATTCTGCCCATTGTTTTAAGTTCTTCTAAAAATTCAGGTGCTAATATTTCATGCAATTCTTCGGGTATGTAACGTAAAGCATTTTTTAAAGCTAATATTGTTTCTCTCTTTGATAAGTGGTATCCACGATTTGGGGCTCTTCTTATTCCCGGAATAAAGTTCTTTTTTGGGGGTAATTCATTGGAAAGTTTAATTGTCATAGCTTGAGAAATATCAAGATTTGATTTCATTTTCATACTCCTTATTTATAATTATTTTACTTTATTTCCTCTAACAAAAGTAGTTTATCATTTGTGCTAATGATAATGATTTTTATCAATTTTTCTCTTATTTTCTTGGATTTTGCATATCTTTCAAGCTGATTTATTGCTTGCTTTCTTATCTCGGATAGTTTTGTCTTTTTTAATTCTTCTTTCTTTACGTATTTTAATTCCACAATGTATTCATACTTGGTTTTGTCGGTAATGATGTAATCTTTTTGCAGAAATATATCTGCAAAACCTTTGTTCATCTCCGGTTCACTATGCACAATATACAAAGGCGATACATTCAA
>CAZUGB010000038.1:0-10966 GCA_964619925.1 uncultured Candidatus Cloacimonadota bacterium | reverse complement strand
AAAGATTATCCACGCGGCAATAAACCTATAACGGTTCGCCCCGGAGAAATATTAGAACCCGAACTTCCTAAAATCAAAAAAGAAGTGGAAGGCTTAGCAAAAGATATTGATGATATTTTGATAGTAGCTTTGTATCCAGTTACAGGAAAGCGTTTTTTAAGATGGAAATACGGTTTGGAAACACCTCCCAAAGAAGTATTGCCAAAAACAATGGAAGAAGTACAAAAGGAAAAAGAACTTGTCCGAAAAGCTCTTTCGGGAGAGTTGGAAGAAAAAGCGGACATTCCTGAAAAACCGAAAAACGTTAAAGCTTTTGACGTTTTCATAGACGGAGATTACTTCAAGGTTGAAGTTGCAGAAGCCAAAAAATCCGCTTCGTCTCAAAAGAAAAAAGCGGATAAGAAAAAAGATGAAATTCCCGAAAATGTGTTATTGGCACCTATTCCGGGAATGATTCAAGAATACAAAAAGAAAGAAGGTGACACGGTGAAAGCGGGAGAAGTTGTAGTGGTTTTGGAAGCTATGAAAATGTTTAATAACCTTGAAGCACCTTTTGACGGTAAAATAAAGAAAATAAACTTCAAGGTAGGTGATTCTGTAAAAAAAGGTGATATACTTTGCGAGTTTGAAAAATAGAATAAAAAAATAAGAACCCTGAAAAATCAGGGTTCTTTTTTTATTTTAAAATTACCATTTTTTTTGTTTTTATATTTTTACCGTTTTTTATTCTGTAGAGATATACTCCGCTCGAAACCAATTTGTTATCATTATCTTTACAATCCCAAACAAATTTATTCAATCCGCTTTTTACATTATGATTAATAATTTTTTTATGAGCTGTCCTTTCAGATTATAGATGGATAACTCGGCAGGCTGAACATCTTTTACATAATATTCAAAATTAATTTTACTCGTTTTACTTCCATTAAGGCTATACGGATTTGGATAAACATCGTAAACGGTAAAATCAACCGATATTTCGTTATCTTGCGCATGCTGAGAATTTGCTGTTATTTCATACGGATCAAACGGATTGCCTATTGTTTGGTTTATACTAAATTCCAGTGTTGTTTCGCAATTATAAACTTCGTCATTTTCCGCATCATATATTTTAAAAGATATTTGCTCTCCTTCCGTATCTCCTACGATAGTAAAATACCAATATCCGTCCCAGTTTTCGGTTTCATCTTCCCAAACCGCTACTGATCTGCAATCACTTTCGCCTTCGGGACCAAAAGCGGCAACAATATTTTCACCGTTTTCTCCGGTGAAATCATCATCGTCTAACATAACTTTTGCCATCAATACCATGGAATATTCCGTTCCCGTTATCACTTCCCAAGTAGGTGAATCTTTTGTTTCTTCTGTATCCTTAGAGTTTTTATCGCTTTTATCGTCGATATAAGAAAGAATATCGTCATTATTCACATTTATTTTGTATCCCAATCCGGGAGACATCGTTTGTAAATCTCCTACCCAACTCCCGGGAGGATTATAATATGTAGCCGAATGATTCTGACTTTTTATTTGATATACGTTCTCTTCTATGGAAGATAAAGCATCCTCCAAATTCATCTGATTTTGCGGTAAATAAGAAACCCAATTCCAACCCGAGTTTAAAGGAATTTCAACCGTAGGATCAAAAGGTACTCCAGAAACCGTAAATCCATCAAAATTATCCAACATAAAAATTAAATATGTTTTTGTAAAATCGATTTGATGCAAATCTCCCACCCATACATTTTGTTCGGAAAAATAAGTTGCCGAATGATATTGGTTTTTTACCTGATATACGCTTTGTAAATTAGCAAAAAATCCGGAAATTTCCGTATTTTCAGGTTCTATATTAAAAGAGACCCAATTCCAGCCTTGATCCAAGTTGTAGTTTCTTAAAACACCGTTACTAATTTGCCATGGTTCGGTTGCCGAACCTATTGTTGAATTATCCGAGAATACCGTTGTTTGAAAACAATCGATAATTTCACCCGTGTGTTCGTTAAACATTTTAAAAGAAATGTTCTCACCTTGTTGATTTCCCACAATTGTAATGTACCAATAACCATCCCAATAAGGTGGATTTGCCTCTTGCCAAACACCTATTCCTCTGCAATCGGTATCGCCGTCTTCACCGAACGCCGCAATATGAAAATCGGATTGATTGCTAATGGTATTTCCGTTATATACGGCTGTGGTCATTACCACCATACTATATTGGGTTCCGCTAATTGGCTCCCAATCAATTAAATGTAAATCTATATTTTGCGAAGGTTCGTCACTGCTAACCTGAACATTATGCCTTGTAGATGTTAAATATCCATCCAAAGAAGCCTCTATGTTATAAACACCGGTATCTAATTGAACGGTATATTCTCCGTTACTATCGGGATGAACTATTTGTCCGCCGATAAGAATATCTACCTCTTGAATATTTCCTGCGGGAGGATTGGTGGTAACCAAATGAAGAGTTCCGGAAAGAGAACTTGTTCCCACACTTAAAAGATAAGGTTCCTGAGGCGAACCGATAGTTGTATTGTTTGCAAATGTAACAGATCCGTCGCAATTATAAATTGTGTCCGTTTCTTCATTATAAATCTTAAAAGTTATCAATTCACCTTCCAGATTTGATACAATTGTAAAAAACCAAAATCCCTCATAATAAGGAGGATTGGCTTCTTGCCAAGTTGCCACGGCTCTGCAATCATCTTCTCCGTTAGGTCCGAATGCCGCCGCCATATTATTCCCCACATATTCAAAGGGTTCATCATACAAGCTTATCCGAGCCATTACCACCATGCTATATTGAGTTCCTTGTAGTTGTTCCCAATCAGGCGGATCCGAATATGCTAACGTAACAAAAAGAAAAAATATCTGCAAAAGTATTAAATTCTTTTTCATGCCGACTCCTAAAAATAAAACATCCCCACCTTAAAAAGATGAGGATGTTTATTTTACAAATTTATATTCTTAGAAAGAATTATTTTAACATTATACATTTACGCATTTCACTTTTGCCATTAAATTGAATCTTATAGAAATAAATTCCACTACCGTATTTTGAAGCATTCCAAGTAATGTTATGAATTCCCGAAGTCATTTCTTTATTTATCAATGTTTCAACCAATTCGCCTTTCAAGTTGTAAACCGATAGTTTTACTTTTCCGCTTTCAGGGATGTTAAATTGAATTTCGGTGGTAGGATTAAACGGATTAGGATAGTTTCCTTTTAACAAAGTAAGTGATACATCATTTGCAGGTGAACTATGATCAAATTCAATTTTAATCGGTTTTTCAGGATTGCCGATAACAGTATTTGCTTCATATTGGAATGTGTACTTTGTATCGATAATTTCTTTTGTGATTTTATCAAATACTTTTACTTTTAAATTATTCGTATCATCACCGAGAACTGTAAAATACCATAAGTTAGCCGTATATTTACCGATTGATCTACAGTTTCCGTTTTCATCAAATATACCGGCGGCGTATTCGGAATCATCTACTCCGAGATCAGCCATAAAAATCATATTCGTATTGTTTCCTGAAATCAATTCCCAATTGGCAGGATTATTCACTTGATCGGTTTGAGTATTTTTAGTCAAATTTCCATAATATCTTTCCGTTGGATATATAAGCATTGTATTATCTGCCGCTACATCAATAAGATAACTCTTTCCGGGTTCCATTACTGTCAAATCCCCTATCCAAGCGTCATTAACATGTACAGCAGATTTATTTTGTGATTTTACGCTTAAAGCCTTTTCTTTCATATTCGCAAGAGCTACTCCAATTGGTAATGCTTCATAAGGATAATATGCAACCCAATTGTAATTGTATGTATTGGCTGTATCAGCGTGACATACTATTGGTTTAACTATGGAATTAATTTTTTCACCTGTTACTGAAAATGCCGACGGATTATTCATAAATACTTTTAATCCGTAATTCATTTGGATATTTGTGAGATCTCCAACCCAAGTGGGATTCCAATATTGAGCATCCTTACCTTCCCATTTAATTTCATGAATATCATTTGGAACTAATGAAGCAAATAAAGTATTCACTGTATTATCAGCCGGTACTACATTAAATGAAATCCAATTCCAATCATTAATTAAAGAAAAATCTTGCGTTGTAGCAGGTGAAGGAGAATCCAAATTTATAACCATATTATATCCATCTACAAAACCCAATGTTCCGTAACATGTATTTACTTCATCATTATCGGAATTATAGAATACAAATGTTAATTGCTCACAATTAGCTTGATTATACGGATCACCGATAATATTTGATGTGGGAGTAAGATACCAATACCCGGGAAGGTCATAATACATAACTTCCGTACTCCATCCCGGATGATTACCTTCCATCCAAGTTCCCCAACCTCTACAATCGGTATAACCACCTGGTCCGAATATGGCAACGGAATTACTCTTTTCACCGATTAAAAAGTCTCCATCATAGCTAATGGTTGAGAAAACCGTCATTACATATTGATTTCCCGAAATAGGATCCCAATTAAGTAAAACAAAATCCAAACCGGTAGTTGTTTGGTCGGGAAGTACAATGGCTCTTCTTTTTACACTATTATAATGACCTAATGAAGCGGTAATATCTCTATAACCCGAATATGTTGTTAATGTAAAATTACCTGAAGCGTCAGGATGCGAAGTATGAACACCGTCGGAAATGATTACATCTTCCACATTTCCCGGACCAGTACCAGTTCCGTCTGCTCCTTTTAATGTAATATGACCAGAAACATAACCTACTATTGTTGCCGGTGTCATATGAATATCTACTCTTACCATTTCGGAAGGTACAACAATAAAATCTTCTACGGCATAATCTTCATAGCCGACTAAGCTTGCAACCAATCTATGATGTCCGCTTGGCACATCAACACTATATTCATAATGATCTATTTGATCTCCTACATATACGGGGAAAGGATTTGTGGTAACACCATCGATATCAATGGATATATCGGGAACATTTCCGTTTCCCGTAAGATCAACATATCCCCATACAGTACCCGGTAATGGTGGTGAAAATACCAAATCCTGAGAAACAATAGTTAAAACTCCGGAATCAACGTGAACGGCAATAGGATCTGCGGGAGATAAATAATATCCGGGAAGTGTTGCAGTTACAGTATAATCTCCGGGAGTTAATTCAAAGTAATAAACTCCGTTTTCATCGGGTGTGGTGGTTTCTTGAGCATCTCCGTCTAAAATTACTGTAACGTCTGCAAACGATGTAATTTCATCGCCTTCGGCCAAATTAATTCTTACATTTCCCATAATTCCGGAAATAGCAAAATAATAAGCTCCCATATCGGCTCTTGTTCCGTCGGGATCGTAATATGCCGCATCGGGAGAACCACTATTGATACACGGAGAATGACCGTTTAAAGTATAATCGTTATTGGAAGGATTTACAAAAAGAGGATCCGCAGATACACATCCGTCTCCAAAATAAGATTGGTTATTTCCATTTTGAATATCCGAATAAGTAGCATTTACGTATGATGAACTATTATAATAAATTTCAGGATAACCATTTCCCCAGAAAATACTACTTAATATATTAATACTGGTTTGGTAAACAACTGAAATTCCTTGTCCTTCCTGATCTGCATTGTTGTCTGCAATTGTAACGTTAATCAAATCGGTATCACAATTATTAAAGAACGCAATACCTCCACCATTCCATTGGGTATGATTATGTGCTACGGCTACTCTGTAAAAATTAGGATGTGAATTAAATCCGCAATAAATACCACCTCCGTCAAAAATAGCTTCATTATTAAAAACTTCCACATGATGTAAAATAGGAGATGATTCTTCTATATAAATTCCGCCGCCATAACCGTTTGCTTGATTATTGGACACATTAATATACTTGAAATATACATCGGAATTTTTCAAATAAATGGCACCGCCGGAGCTATCACTACCGTTTGCTATACCATATTGAAAATCACAATAAAAAACTTTGGTTGTATCTTGTCCGTTGGTATTTACATCACTAAATCTAATACCTCCCCAACCGGTTGCTTGATCATTAGCCGTAAATAATATATGGTTTGTATCGTTTCCTATTGCAAGCAATCTACCATAAACATCAAATTTATAATGTCCTTGAAAAACAACCTGCACTCCCGGTTCTATTGTAAGCACATCACTTTGCTGTAATGTGATATTACCGGTTACATTATATGGACTATTTGCCGCTGTCCAAGTTCCCGAAACATCACCGCTAACATCGGTTTGAGCTAATAACAGACTAGTCGTTAGCAGTAAAAAAGCTATGAAGAGCAATTTCCTCATCATTCCTCCTATTCTTTTATTTGTATTATTTTTAATCCTTGATTATCCAGTATATAAGCATAACTACCTTCTACCTGGATAGCTCTCGGTTGAGATTCCATTTCTAATAATCCCTGAATATAAGGATTGTCCAAATTTTCTAAGTTTATGATATAAAAACCATTATCCCAATCCGTTACATATGCGAAATCACCTTTCTTTGTAACGGAGCTTACAAATCCACCTGTAACTATTGTTGCTTTTACCATAGGATTGGCAGGATCATTAGCATCAACTATAACAAATCCGCCTTCTGCATTTGCCAAATAAACATAACCGTTTTCAGCAAAAATATCTTTCGCATATCCTGTTAGAGGTAAATTTGATAAAAGTGTCGGATTCATCGGATTTGAAATATCAAGTATTGCCAAACCACCGTTTAAACCGTTTGCTACATACAATGTATTGTTATCAATCACACATTTCCTTGCATCACCATTGGTAGAAACGGTTGTTATCAAATGCGGGGGACCTTGGGATATAATTACGGATATTCCAGATTCACCACTTGCCGCATAACTATAACTGCCCAATGTTGCAATATCATAAGGAACATTCGGAAGTTCCGTATATCCGATAATAAACAATGTATCTATTCCGGCAATTCCCTGTTGATTAATATCGGTTAAATCCAACATACCGAAACCGCTATGATACTGAGGATCATCATGTATTGTAAAATAACAAATGTTATTTTTGGAATCCACTGAAAAAATTCTATCGGTTAATCCCTCGTTGTATGTTTTTGCTTCCAAATCATTAGGATGCGAACAATCTATTAATGTAAATCCCGAATACATATCTGCAACATAAGCCATTACTCCGAAGTTATGACTCTGAACGGAAAGATCAACAGCATTTCCGGGTGTGTGTATGGCTCCTATTTGATCAAGTAAAATATTTATAGATGCCTCGTTTGTATATCCCGATGAATAATTGTTTTTTATCGCTTTTACTCTATAATATATAGAAGCTCCTATTAACTGGTTGTCATCAATATATTGAGTTACATTGCTATCTACTGTGGCACATTCTGCCCAATCAAGACTACCTACTTTTTTCTCGATTACAAAATTATCTTCTCCGTTGCTGTTGTCATTCCAATTCAATCTGATTTTTGAATCTTCGTATTTATCCAATTGAAGAGAATCCGGAGCCATTAATGTGGATTGAATTTCATATTCCAAAGATTTTGATTTTGTAATACCCTTATATGCATAAACCTTATATTCGATATTATCAAACAAATTTACATCATCTATATAAGGTGAGTTTGCCGCATGAGTTAATACAAACCAATCTCCTCCGTTAACTTTCTTTTCAATGGTAAATCCGTCTTCCCCGATAGAATTATCTTTCCATGTAATTTCTAATTTTGTATCTGAAATTTGGGTAACTTCCAAATTGCTCGGATCTGCATATTCCGAGAAATATGCAACTATCTCGGAGTCTTCGGTGAATTGATCTTCTTCCGTTTTATAAACTGCTACTTTATAAGCATATACCAAAGTATCGCTGGTATTAATATTATCTTGATAAACGTATATATCTTTGTCTAAAATAGCTATAGTTTGCCATTGTTCAAAATCCATGTAAGGATCCAATCTATAAACAAAAAACTGAAATGTATCTTGTTTTGAAGATGTATATTCCCAAGATAACTCCACTCTATTTTGATGGATTTTTGTTAATTGAAGATTATATGGAGGTTCGTTTGGATTTACTTTGGTTACCTTACCGCAACTTGTTAATAACAATGTCATTAAAAAAATTGCAGTAATGAGCTTAACAAATTTATCTTTACTCATAGTCATCTCCATAATTATCAAAATTTAAAAAGAGATTTGACTCTTTTAAACGATCTATCTCTTTCATTGATTTTTTCTTTCGTACTAATCAATTGATTCTGTCTTTCTTGGATAGGATCCATTATTTTGGCTTTTATTATAACTATCATTTCATTCTTTTGAACTTCTTTTTTGTTATAGCCGGTAAGATATTTAATTCCAAAAACCCACCATGGCAAATCTTTTAAGATTGGAATACCTACTCTCACACTTGTTTCTTCGGTATCATAAAGGCCACCTATCACGGTTTCTTCGCCGTCAAATAAAATTAATTCCGTATTTGACTGACTTTTATTAATAATTGTGGAAACCTGACCCGGGGTTGCCGAACTTTTTTCTACTTTTGCAACCAAATGAATTACTTCTTTTCCGTCCAAATCCATTACGGTAGGTTTTACTTCCAAAATTAAACCGGTGGAAAAGAACTGATCCGACACATTTCCGGCTTGATCTTTGGTTTTAGTAGAAAAATCCTGACCTACTTGGATATAACCTTTTTTACCGGACATCACCGTAACATTGGGATGTGCGATAATAGCACCCTTTTGATTTGATTCGATAATATTCAAAAGTGTATTCAAATCAATTGAAACCGCACCGTTATCAAATCTTGTGGATACAGCCGCTTGCATCACTTGGTCGGAAAGTTTACCACCCGAAAAAGCTACATTGGCAGTTACATTTCCATGGACTAATGTTGACCAATCAATACCCAAAGATTTAGTGATTGATTTGTCGGCTTTAAAGAATATGGCACTGATTTTTACTTGTTTGGTAGTTGCTTTAAGTTTCTTTTCTTCTTCCGCCTTTTTCTTAATTTCATCCATGGTAATTTGCGGTTTTATAATATAAGCTCCCGGTAACACTTCCATTTTCAGGTTATTAACCTTAAGAAGCATCTGTAAAGCCAATCTCCAGTTTAATTGCTTTATCGGAATGCCGATAGGTCCTTGAATGGATGTCATATTTACTATTTTTTTGCCTTCATATTTTCTTGAAAGTTCCTCAATGATAAGTAATGCATCATTAAAATCCGTATCGGCTTGAATCGTTACCTGAGCTTCTACCCTGTGAAGATCAACAGGAACTTTAATATCAACATTTTCTGATTTTTTTTCTACATTCCCTTTTTCTTCCACCTTCCCTTGGGTATTTTGAGCCAATAAAATTGATACTGACAAAATGAATAAGATGAAAAATAATAATCTCTTTTTCATAATCAATCCTTCTCTATTTTTAATATTTTTTTCTGTGGTATTCCATATTTATTTATTCTAAAAACGGCTACTTGATTTTTAAAATCAATCTTATCCAAATAACCGTAAGCAACCGTATCTCCTACTTGCAACGTTCTTACATATTGACCTTCAACTTTTAAGAAAATCATACCCTCGGTAATAGCAATCATCTTAGCCTTATCCAAATCGATTTCGTTGCTGTTTTTCTTTAGAGGTTTAGGTTCGTGTATTTTAAATCTAAAGGGATTGCTTTTTAATCTGTAATAGGGAAGTTTTCTTAATTCTATATCTTCCATAGCTGTACCGTTATAATCAAAGTAAACATTTAAATCCATATCAAAATGTAATGTATCCGAATATATAGAACCTTTTTCATTTTCCATTAATTTAAACTTTTCTATTGTATAAAGCGGTGGTTGTTTTTCCAGTTCGTATATAAATTTGGCTAGCATAAAAATCGAGGCATCACCATTGATATTATATCTATTGTAGTAAGTTTCGTTTATTTTTCCGGATTCTTTTACAAAAAAATTAAATGATAAATTTCCGGCATACTTATTGGCTAATTTTGTTAAATAATCATACGTGGAAATTGATGTATCATCTTTTAAAATTCTCTTTGTCTTTTTTGCCGCTTCTTCCAACATTTTCTGATGCTTTGCAATTGTTTGTTTTTCATTAGCTAAGTCCGGATAATTTCTTCGTAATGTTTGCAATTGTTGATACTTCTGATTCTTCTCCCATGCTACCTTACGTAACTCTTTATTAACATGAGAATTATTAATAAATATCACAAAAAATGTTATTAATAATAAACCTAACAAAATCAAACTATTCCTTATTGCATATGTCATAAGCGTATCCTCAATCTATTATTTATTCGGATAACCGAACTTGATTTTAAAATTCCATAGAAGAACCCCATTGTTCTCCATCTTCCTGATTTCTTTTATAGTTCCCTTGGGGAATGTTTCCGATAATTTTATAATACTTTTTTTATTGGTTGAAAAGCCCTCAACCTCAAAATAAGTAGGTGCACTCTCCAAATTTTGAATCCAGGTATATCTCATAGTACTTAAAACGGTTGATAAAGTTTTTAATATATCGCTCCATTGATTTTTATTTCCAATAAAGCTTTTTAATTTTTTGTTTGTAAGTTCCAGAGCTGACAAATCTTTTTTTATCGCTTCAAGTTTTGTTTTCAATTCGTTACTGCTTTTAATTTCTTGTTCTATTTTTTCTCTTTCTTCAATGGTTTTTCTAATTTTATGCTTTACTCTCATGTTACTTATGGTTCCGGAATAAGCAAAATAGAATATGGTTGCCAATATAACATAACCATGCCAATCAATTTTAAATGGTTTTTGTCTTAGTAAAATAATTTCCGGTATTAAATTCGTGTTATAGAAATTTTTATCCTTAGGTCTTAAACTTTTCCAAGCCAAAGAAATAGGTATGGCAAATCTTGCTATGCTTTCTGATGTTATTTCACCTTCGGAATTTTTACTGAT
>CAZUGB010000037.1:0-4971 GCA_964619925.1 uncultured Candidatus Cloacimonadota bacterium | reverse complement strand
TTATTTTCTTATTATTTTTTAACCGTTTTTATTGACACATAAATAAAATTAAGAAAAAGGTAAAACAAAAAATTCGGAGGAATTAATGAAGAAGAAATTTGCAATGGGTTGTGGCATTTTTGTTGCAATTATCATAATTATTTTAATAATTTTAGTCTCTACCGTTATAGGAAAATATAATACACTGGTAAAATTGGACGAAACGGTAAAAGAGAAGTGGGGACAGGTGGAAAATGTATATCAACGCAGGTATGATCTTATTCCTAATCTTGTGGAAACCGTAAAAGGATATGCCAAGCATGAGAAAGATACCTTTATCAAAGTTACCGAAGCGCGTTCCAAAGTGGGCGGTATGCTAAAAGTTTCCGATAAGGTATTACAAGATCCCGCTATGTTTAATAAATTCCAACAGGCACAGGGTGAGCTATCTTCCGCTCTTCAAAGATTGATGGTTGTTGTGGAAAAATATCCCGATTTAAAAGCAAATCAAAACTTTTTGGCATTGCAAGACCAATTGGAAGGAACGGAAAACAGAATAGCGGTGGAAAGAAGAAGATTTAACGAAGCCGCAAGAGAGTATAATATTTTCAGAAAAAGATTTCCCAATATCATTATCGCAAATATGTTCGGTTTTAACGAAAGACCTTACTTCAAATCAGTGGAACAGGCAAAAACAGCCCCCAAAGTTAAATTTTAATGTTTTCGGAGTTGAAAAATGTTTTACAAACCCGATAGTTTAGCGGAACTTTTACGGATGATTGACAAGGAAGATAAAAAGAAAGTTTTCCTTGCAGGCGGCACCGATATAAACGTTATGAAAAAAAAGGGTATGCTAAAAGACGAAGATATTTTTTACATAAACCGTTTTGACGAATTGAAACAAATAAAAGTTACGGATGATGTTGTTAAAATCGGAGCATTGGTAACCTATGGAGATTTGTTAAAATCAAAAATATTATCCGAACATTTGCCTTATCTTGTCAATTCGCTTTCGGCTTTTGCTTCGCCCTTAATCCAAAATTTAGCCACTATTGGCGGAAACATTGCCAATGCTTCACCCACAAACGACGTATCGCCTTTGCTTCTTGTTCTTGATGCCAAACTGGTTTTATTAAGTGTGAATGGCGAACGGGAAGTAAATCTTGAAAATTATTATACGGGCTACAAAAAAAGCGTTTTGAAAAATAACGAGATAATAAAGGAAATTTTAATAAAAAAATTTGATGAAAAAAATTACATAACGTATTATCAAAAAGTGGCTTCGAGAAATATTTTGGCAATATCAAAACTTTCGTTGGCGGGTATAAAAAAACTAAACGGCGATAAATTGGAAGAGGTTAAAATTGCCGTGGGAAGTCTAAACGAATATCCCAGAAGGTTGAAAAAAACGGAGGAATATTTAAAAGGTTCTTCGGTTCATCAGTTGGATTTTTCTCAAATTAGAAACATTCTTTCAATGGAGATTACACCCATTTCAGATTTTCGTTCGGACAAGGAATATCGCTTTGAGGTTTGCCAAAATCTTTTAATAGATTTTTTATCAAAGTAAAAATTAGGTTATTTGCCGATACAGAAATTAGAAAAGATATTGTTTAAAATATCTTCGGAGGTTACTTTTCCTAAAATTTCTTCCATATATGAGCTTGCTTCTTTCAAGTCGAAAGCGATAAATTCGTAACCCATATCGTTTTTTATTGCTTCCAACGCCTTATCTATTGATGTAAGGGCATTTTTAACGGCGCTTATTTGCCGCATATTTGTAAGAATACCGTTTTGTATAATTTCCGGATTTATATTTATTTTATCCAAAATCGTTTTTTTCAGTTTATCCAATCCGTTCGGCTGTATAGTGTTACACAAAATAAAATCATTGGTGTTCGGCAGTTTGTCATCTTTCAATAAATCGCTTTTATTTAGGATTTTTATTATTTTATTTTCATCCGTGATGCTTTTTAATTTTTCATATTCTTTGTGATTAAAGTCGTATGAATCCGTTATAAAAAGCACTAAATCGGAATTTTTAATCACATCGTAAGAGCGTTTTATTCCTATTTGTTCGATAGTGTCGTTTGTTGATCTTATGCCGGCGGTATCAAAGATTCTAATTAGATAACCTTCCAGAGAAATGGCTTCTTCGAGATAATCTCTTGTTGTTCCGGGAATAGGGGTAACTATTGCTCTTTCCGTTTTGAGAAGTTTATTAAAAATACTTGATTTTCCCACATTGGGCGCACCTACCAAAGAGACCTTTAATCCTTCTTTTAAAATCATCCCGTTTTCGCTATCGATGAGTAATTTTTGCAATTTGGTTTTATAATTTGTCAAATCCCGTTTAAATGAGTTAATATCAAGTTCCGGCACATCTTGTTCCAAAAAATCTATTTCAAGTTCTACCAAGGTTCTTAAAGATGTAAGTTCGTCGAGGAGATTCTTTATTTTTTTATGAAGTGAACCTTCCAATTGTTTTATTGCGGCAAGATGAGCGAATTTGGTTTTTGCCATTAATAAATCGCCCACCGCTTCCGCTTGTGTTAAGTCCATTTTGTCGTTCAAAAAGGCTCTTTTGGTAAATTCACCCGGTTCCGCCAGCCTAGCTTTTGATAATAGTAATTCCAAAATTCGGTTTGCTATAAAATTACTTCCGTGACAGGATATTTCTACCAAATCTTCGCCGGTATAGCTGTGAGGAGCTTTAAAAACGGAAATCAAAACCTCATCTACCGTGCTGTTTTTATCGATAATTTTACCGAAAACGATGCTATGAGATTTTACGGAGGACAGATTTTTTTTACCTTTATAGAATGAAGACACAATCTCAATCGATTGCGGTCCGCTAATTCTGATAACGGCGATTGCACCGTTTCCTATGGGAGTGGATATGGCACAAATCGTATCTTTCGGATAAAACATTACAAATCGGCTATTTTTTTTAACTTTTCGGATATTTTTTCTGAGGTAAAACCGATATGTTCTTTCAGAACGGATGTTTTGCCGTGTGTAACAAATTCGTTTGGCAATCCGAAAGAGTATATTTTAACGGATGTTTGCGAAAAATACATCGCTATCGAGCTACCGTATCCGCCGTTTAAAACATTTTCTTCCAAAGTGATTACGGATTTCACATTTTTTTTCAAATCATCCAATAAAGCGGTATCAAGCGGTTTTAAAAATCTTGCGTTTATAAGATAAATTTTTCTATTCAGATGTTTTTCCAAGTTTTCTTTAATCTCTTTTGCCATTTGATATAAACTGCCTATAAATATCAGGGCGATATCTTCGCCGGTTTCCATTATTTGAGATTTTCCCAAAACAATCGGTGGCAATTCTTTGTGATAATAATACGCATCACCACGCGGATAACGAATGGAAACGGGACCGTTATCGTATTTGTAGGCAAAGTCCATCATCATTTCCAATTCTTCGGCGGAAGAGGGTGCCATAGCCACAATGTTCGGAATAAAGTTCATGTAAGACAAATCAAACACACCGTGATGAGTTGCGCCGTCTTCACCTACTAATCCCGCTCTGTCCATACAAAAAACCACGGGCAATTTTTGAAGGGCAATATCGTGAATCACCTGATCCAAAGCTCTTTGCATAAAAGTGGAATAAATGGCTAAAAAGGGCTTAATTCCATGTAAAGCCAATCCTCCGGCAAATGTAACCGAATGTTGTTCGGCAATACCGGTGTCAAAAAATCTATCGGGAAATTTATCCGCAAATTCTGTAAGTCCCGTTCCGTCTTTCATTGCGCCGGTAATCGCTGCTACGTTTTTGTGTTTTTGAGCAAGTTCCACAATCTTGCCACCGAAAACCTTCGAGTAACTTTTAACCGTTTTGGTTACTTTGTTTTTTCCGGTTTTAACTTCGTAGGGTCCCAATCCGTGAAATCTGGGTGCATCCTTTTCCGCAAACTGGTAGCCTTTTCCCTTTTGGGTAACCACATGAATCAATATAGGACCGTCCATATTGGTTTTTGCCTGATTAAAAATATCTATCAAATCATAAAGATTATGTCCGTCTATCGGTCCCACATATTTAAATCCCAAATCTTCAAAAAAAATGGTAGGTACAAAAATATTGATAAAGTTTGCTTCCATTTTTTGAAAGAACGATACCAATCTTCTTTGATTTCTGCTTTCGGGAATCTTGTGAAGAATATCCCAAACGGTTTTTTTTACTTTGTTGTAAGAGCGGCTAACCAAAACTTTTGCTATATATTTTTGTAATGCACCCACGTTTTTGGATATGGACATATTGTTGTCGTTTAAAATAACAATTAGGTTCTTTTGCAAGTGTCCGGTATGGTTAAGCGCTTCAAAACTCATTCCGCCGGTAAGAGCGCCGTCACCGATAATGGCTACCGCTTTTCCTTTTTCATTATTTAAATCTTTTGCCACAGCCATACCGAGAGCCGCTGAAATTGATGTGCTGCTATGTCCCACACCAAAGGCATCATATTTGCTTTCAAAAATGTTATTAAAACCGCTAATTCCTCCGTATTGCCTTAATGTATCAAATTTTTCGTTTCTTCCCGTGAGGATTTTGTAAGCATAGGATTGATGACCCACATCCCAAACAATGTTATCCTTCGGCGGATCGAAAACTTTTAATAGTGCTATCGCTAATTCGGTAGCTCCCAAACTGGGGGCAACATGTCCTCCGTTTACGGCGGTTACTTCTATTATTCTTTTTCTCACTTCTCTTGCCAGCTGTTGCAAATTGGAAACAGACAAGTTTTTCAAATCTTTCGGCGTTTTTATTTTTTCTAACATTTTCACTCCTAAGGTTTAGAAAAAATTAAAAAAATATTCATTCTACACAGTATCAATCTTTTTATCTTACCAAAAATTAAAACAAGCTTTTTAGCGTCAAAGAAAATATTTGTAAAAAACGGGATAATTTTGGAAGAAGAGCGAATAGTATAAAGATGATTGAAATTACAATGTTTGCGGTGGATTACAAAGGGAA
>CAZUGB010000036.1:0-6150 GCA_964619925.1 uncultured Candidatus Cloacimonadota bacterium | reverse complement strand
AAACAAAAGAAAATATAAAAGAGCTTAAATCTTTGATAATTTCGAAAGCACCCAAATATCTAAATCAAGAAAAAGTACTAATAAGCGATTTGATTAGAGCGGGAGATATTGTGGTTTTGGTAGTACCGATAGATTTGGCCGCACCCAAAGGACGCTTGATTTTGCCGCAAGTTCAGGTATTGAGGGAAATTTTGGATAACGATGCCATTGGAGTAATTGTAAAGGAAAGAGAATTGGAAGCGGCACTGCACAATTTGAATAAAAAACCCAAGTTGGTCATTACCGATTCGCAGGTTGTATTAAAAGTTGCCGGAGATGTTCCGAATAAAATAAATTTTACCACATTTTCCACA
Source organism: uncultured Candidatus Cloacimonadota bacterium (assembly GCA_964619925.1). Classification (GTDB taxonomy): domain Bacteria; phylum Cloacimonadota; class Cloacimonadia; order Cloacimonadales; family TCS61; genus CAZUGB01. Next base: position 5,797 of record CAZUGB010000036.1, on the reverse strand, counting down.
TTGTTTGCTCGATACAAAGGCGATTTGGAAATACTTGCCGAAGGAGCTCAAATTTTTGACGATTTGGAAGAAGAAGATTTTGTTCTAATTGCGGAAGCATGTTCGCATCATATTCAAGCCGACGATATAGGAAGAGTAAAAATACCTCGCTGGATAAGACAATATACAGGAAAAAAGATTAATTTTGAATTTTGTTCCGGATATGATTTTCCCGATGATTTGGAAAAATATCGTTTGGTTGTCCATTGCGGAGGCTGTATGCTTAATAAAACAGAAATGCGAAGAAGAATAACCGAATGTGTGCGAAGAAATGTAAAGATTACAAATTACGGTATTTCTATATCGAAACTACACGGACTTTTGGAGAGAGTGATAAAACCATTTGGACTAACTATCTCGTAAAAACCGTATAAACGGACACTATTAAACCCAGTGCCGCAGTAATGGAAGAAAGCATTGCCCAATTAAATTCTTTTGGCGGTGGAACTATAACGGTATCACCCGGAAATAGCAGTAATTTGTTTTCAACCTTTTTGTCTTTATTATTTTTCCACAAAGTTGATAGTTTTACCGTTATTAAAGTACCGTCTTTTCTGAGTATTTTGATGTATTTTACTTTTCTAATGTTTTTTATTCCGTAAGCAAAAGAAAGAGCGGTGGGAATATCAACAGGTTTATAGATTTGGAATGATCCCGCCCTATTTACGTATCCGATAACATTTATTTTATTGCCATAGATACTACGGACATATACAGAAACAACAGGCATTGTTATATAAGAAGTTAAATGCTTTTTAATAATTTCACTTAATTCGGAGGGAGTTAAACCTTCTATTTTCATATTTCCAAGAATAGGATATTCTATTGTACCGTCAGGCAAAATGGTTAAGGTCTTTGATAGTTGTTTATGGTCCAAAACTTCTATTGTAATTTTATCGCCTTTTTGTAAAAAATACTGTTCGTTCTTATTAACTTCATCTGAGCTTAAATTATAAAAAATTAGTAATAAAATAATTAAAAAAAGCAGATTTCTTTTCATCTTAACCTCTCTAATCATATTTTGTAATAATATCAATAATTTCTTTTTTATAAAAATCTTGTTGAGTTATCCAAACTTCCTTATTTTCTAGTTTTTTAATTGTACCGGGTAATGTTACCAATTCAAGATGTATTTTATGAATATTTTTAAATTCAAAGAAGATTTTAATTAAATTTTTCGATTTAATATTTGTATCTGCTGTTTTTAATAGTAAAGCCAAAGTTTTTGATTGTTTAAAGAAATTATTTTCTTTAAGTTTATTATACATTGATTTCATAAACTCTTTCTGATTATGCATTCTATAAAATGTTCCCAGAATTATTTCATTTTTTTTCAGTTGTTTGTTTATGTATTTTATATATTCCCATGATAGCAATCCGTCCAGTTTATAACGGTTTGTTTCTAATTTATAATCTTTTTTGAAATCATCTGGCAAATTAACCTCTATTCCGCCCAATAAGTCAATGAATTTTATCCATTGTTCTCTATTCTGAGCAAAGTAAAAATCGATTTTTTTACCTGTTATTCTTTGTGCCGAATTAATAAGAAAGGAAACACCGCCGGTCAGATATGTTTCATATAATGTAGAATTATAGTAGGAGTTTGGAACAAGGGTATAATATGGTATGTGAGAAACAATTACCAAATCTTTTTTAGGAATTAATGTGATAAGAAGATATGTTCTGGGTAATCCCGCATAGATGATATTGTATTCTTTATATTCCGTTTCGGGGATGTTAGGAAATTTTGTTTTACTATATTGTATTTTTTTTCTTTTTTGTGATTTGTATTTTTTGTATGGGATGCAATAGACTGCGAAAGGTTTTATTTTTTTTTCGGTGTCAATTTTTGACAGGTCAGCATTTTTTTTAAGACCACCGGCTAAGATAATTAATTCATAAAGATAATTTATTCCAGTAATTTCATAAACACCCGGTTTTTTTATTGCTCCGCCAATTCCGGCATAATTGATTACCGTATCATTATTGTCTTTTTTAGTAGAAAAAATAAGATAAAGTAATATAAATATAAGAAAGGAAATGATAAAATATATAACTATTTTTTGTTTTTTCGTGAATTTTTCCATTTTTTTGTTTTCTCTTTTGTTTCATCAATATCTATTTCCTCATCTTCATCTAAAATTATCAGATTCTTAATAAATTTCAAAATTTCTTTTGCAATATTTTTTTTGTCGGTATTTTTTTTCTTTTTTGTCTCATCACTATGTTCTTCATCTTTGGAGTAACCTTTATAATATTTTTTATAATAATATCTTGAATAGCTTTCGTATTCTTTGTCAATAATTACACCTCTGCTAAAGTTAATTATCAGTCCCATAATGTCAGTACCGATTATATTTAATCTTTTTATACTTTTCTTTAAATTCGTATATGTTGTATCTAATATTTTGGCTACAAGAATTGTGCCGTTTACTCTTTCGAAAATGTTATTACATTCTGGGATTAATAATAGCGGAGCCGTATCCAATATCACAAAATCATAATTATATCTAAATTTATTCAGGTAAGTAATAAAGTTTTTACTGGAAAAGAATTTTTGCAAATTTGGAGGTTTTTTGCCCGCAGGAATAAAATCAAAATTCAAATCTTTTATTTGATGCTTCACTTCGGAAATATTAGCTTGATTTGAAATTAATTCGGATAAGCCTTTTTCCTTTTCGTAACCGAATATTTTTGAAAGTTTGGGAATAAAAAAATCGGTATCAATTAAAAGAATTTTAGTATATTCTTTCTGCAACAAATACGATAACATTAATGAAACAATGGTTTTGCCTTCACCTTTTGACGAACTTGTAATCGCTATCACATTGTAATTATCATCAACTATTAGATATTTAAAATTTATATAAATATCTTTGAATATTGTTTCCAAAACATTGATGTCATTATTTTCACCGTGTAAATTGCTAAGTTGAGATAAAGGAGAATTTTTAAGTTTTGGAATGCTACCTAATAAGGTAAGATTTATTTTTTCATTTAATTGTTTAATTGAAAAAATTCTATCGTCAAGTGTATCAATCAATATGGCAACTAAAAAAGATAGAATAATACCTAAAACAATCGAAACTAAAATGATGGTTGCTTTCTTTTTGGAATTAATAGGAGTTTTGGGGATACCTGCTTTGTTTAATTGCTCAAATTTATTTATTTCCAAAGATTTTTTAACCGATAATTCATTCATTTTCTTTTGAAGATCGGATAATAGTAAAATTAATGTTTGTCTTTGTGTATTTAATTTTTGGAGTTTATTTGAACCTTTTTTCGCTTTTCCGGAAGATAATATTTTATTTAACGCTTTAATTTTCTGTTCCAAAGAAATTTTTTCAGTTTCATTTTCAATAATTTTATTAATAATATTCTGGTGAATCGGATTAACAGATAGGTTCTTAAATTCTATTTTTTCTTCCGTATTTTTATTAATCATTTTTTTTAAATTTTCAATATTCTTTTTTATTTCGATAACTTTGGGATGTTTTTCAGTATATTTTGTAAGAGCCCTTGCCAGATCCACTTCAAGATTCATTAATTTGATTTTTAAAGGTTCGCTATAAGTCATTTGAGAAATGATATTATTATCTTCTTCTTTTAATTTCCTTTTTAATTCTTTTATTTTTGCTTCTACAACCAATAGATTGATTTTTGCAAGAGATAGATCCTCTTGAAATTTATTTAATTGATTAATATTAATTGAGCCAATATCATTTTTAAAGAGTAGGAAATTTTTATCATTATTATTGAAGATGATTTTATTTATTTTTTTTTCTATAGCGGATAAAGTATCTTGTTTATTTTTTATTTCTTTTGTTAAAAAATTTATAGCTTTTTGTAATTCATTTTTTCTTTGCATATTTTCATATTCCACCAATGCGTCGTACATTGCATTTGCTACTTCCGAAGCCAACCTAGGATTATTTGATGTAGCTGAAATCGAGATAATATTTTTTTCATTTTTATCAGAAGATGTTCTTACTTGAATCATTGATAAAATTTCCGACGAAGTTAATTTGTTTTTTAAAATTTTAGCGGCAATATTGGCAACAGGAGACGAAGTGATAATATTTTGCCACGTTTTTGTCGTAATATTTTGTTTTAATACCGGCTTGTCATTGATTAATTCTATCTCATAGGGTTGGTCTTTGACCAATATTGTTGTTGATGTTTTGTATAACAGTGTAATTTTTTTGCTCATTATTAAACCAATTAAGGTTGATAAAATAAAAATAGAAAATATTAAATACTTAAATCTGAAAAAAACGGCAATATATTTTGATATGTCCACTTCATCGGAATACAAAGTTGTTGGTTTGTCTTCATAAAAAATTTGTTTTTTTTGATTGATATTTGTAGCATTATTCCTTTTCAGTTTATTGGATTTTCTTATAGAAGTATTTTCATCATTTCTATGTGATTGTGTTTCCGAAGAATGTTTTTTTTTCATTATTTTTGAGATTGAAAGACCTTTGTTTTTATCGTTTGTATTCATAGGTTTTTTCTTTTCCGACGATTTTTAGCAAAAATGTGTTAAAATCAATGTTCCCAAAAGATTGTTTATTGATTTTATAGTACCTTTTTAAATATTCTTTTGAGTTATTTAATAAAATATCATTTGCTAAGGTTTTTCTTTGAATTGTTATTGTTTTTTCATTTATTGTTATTAATGAAAATTCAAACGGGTAGGAAGATAATGGAGGTTGAATTAAAAATAAAGTATTGTCTATTTTATGATTTTCCGTATAGTTGTAATGTCCGCTTAATACCAAGGTAATATTGTATTGGTGGCATAATGATACAAATTGTTTTGCTATGTCTTGAATTTTTCCGTTAGACTTAAAATTATACTCGAAAATAGGATAATGTAAAATCACGACTTTGTTTTTGAACGTTTTGTTTAATCTTAGAATTTTTTTAAAACCATGTATAAAATTATCATCAAAAATAGCCGATTGATCGATAGGATTAATATTATCAATGCCAATTAATAAAGTATTATTAAGATGCTTATACCAAAAGGTCCCGTCAAAATTCGGTTCATTTTTTTTAAAAACAAAATGAAAATCATATTTTCCTGTTCCAATCCCGTCGCTCGGAGTGGAAAAGTCGTTATTACCTATTACAACAAAATAGGGTTTATTCAATTTTGATAAAATATATTTAGCCGTATCCAAATTCCATGATTTCGCAGAATTTATCAGATCCCCCGAAATTATCACAAAATCAATATCGTTTTTATCATTACAATATTCCACAACATTTTTTAATAAATTTTTTGTTTGAGAATACTTTGTTAAATCATCTCTTTTTGTTAAATAATCAATTTCAACGTGGGTATCGGTAAGCCATACGAATTTGATTGAAAATAAAAGTTGATAGTGTAAAAGAATTAGAGAAAAAATAAAATAGAGTTTAAACATTATTTTTTTTCCGTTCAAATCGATATATATCATTAAAAACATATTTCATGATAGATGTATCTATCACATCAACCCCTTCGGAAAAGCCGTAATCCAAAGCGATTTTGCATGCTCTGTTTATTTCTCGGGGAATGCCGTTTGTTCTTTTATAAATTTCCAATAATGCTTTGTTTGTAAAGATTAAATCTGCCAGTCCCGCTTTATGTAATCTATGTCTTATGTATTGGAAAGTATCGTCCATTGATAGAAAATTTAAATGATATCTCATACCTATTCTTTGGTTTATTTGGGGTAAGGAATTAACAATTTTGGATAGTTCTGGTTGC